>CAJYHH010000071.1 GCA_913773825.1 Candidatus Sericytochromatia bacterium
CGCTGGAACGCTGAGCGGGCCACTTTGGGATTTTCATAGACCATATCGAGATAGTCTTCGAAACTGCCTTCCCAACGCAGGGCTCGGTATTCGTCCGAGTTCTGCAGGGATTTTACGAGGGAAATAAGCTCTGAACCTTGACCCATCGGCTTGCTCCTTACATCCTTTTGATTCCGTTTTGTATATGACTGATTCTGTGATACGGAGCGTCAATCGTCCGTATTGACCGTCACCCGGAGGCTTGTTCGGGGGTGATTTCGAAGAGATCCGAAGGCTCACAGCCCAGAATCTCACAAAGAGATTCAAGATGTTTCATTCGGATCATAGTAGGGTAATCTTCTTTCAACAGCAGAATCGTATTGCGATGAACGCCGATGCTCTCTGCGAGTTGTTTGTTGCTAATTTTTCGTTCCCGCATCATCTGCCGGAGTTTCCATTTCAGCCCCATCGCCGTTCCTTTTGACCCGCTGAATACGAAGATACTAGCAGAAAGGGATGAATTTGCACAACAGACTTGTGCATGGGGATGGTTATGAGTGGTGGTTTTTGCCCTACGGGCGTTTTGGGTTTTGAGTAATGGGTTATGGGTTTTAAAGACAAAAGAAAAAGCAAGCGGTTATTTTATTTGTCTTGAACTCAAACTCACCATCAGTCCCCAACAACTCGCCGTGCCAAAGCCTTTCCTGCCTGTGTCTTTTTCCCCTCTTAAACCCAAAACTCAAAACCCATAACCCAAAACACGTCCAAAGGACGCTCTAGAATCCTCCATTGCTCCATACTCAGATCTAAACCGGCTATAATGACTGGAAAATATGGACACAACTAGAGTATTGCCGACTCAAACGGAGTAACCATGACTCATTCAAACGCCACTGGTTCATTAGCCAGTAATCCCAGACGCCCTGACCTTCATGTTATTCCCCAGCCTAACCGCAAGCCGCGAATTGGTTTTATTGTCTGCGAAGCAGGCGGCGGCCACAAATCCGCTGCCCGAGCTTTAAGCGAAGCCTTACATCAGGCTTATCCCGATACCTATGAAACCGTGACGGTTGCGGTTGAAGACATGATCGGCCCGATTGGCCGTCAGTTTGGCACCCTTTACAGCGGTTCTTATAACCTGGCCTTACAAGGTGGTCATTATTGGCTTGAGCCTGTGATTTATAAAACCCTGAGTGCATCACGTAAAGCGCTACTGCCCTTTGGCATTGATGATTTTCGCAAGGCGCTTAAAAAGCTGGATGCAGACTTTTTAGTGATGCTGATTCATGGTTCACATGAAGTTTTAGCCATTGCGTTACAGCGTGATGGCCATATCCCCAATATGACCGTGATTACCGATGCGGTATCCATTCGTCCCTCCTGGGTGCATCCCCACTGTGATGAAGTGGTTGTTTCAACTGAAGATGCCCGCAAAACCGTGATCGGTCTGGGGATCCAGCCTGAAAAAATTAAACTCATTGGCCATCCTTTAGATCCTGGTTTTGCCCAGCCCACTAAGCCCCGCCATGAACTACGCCGGCGCTATTTTTTACAGCCTGACCGCTTTACGATTATGATGATGATGGGCGGCACAGGGGGTCGCAATATCTATCGTTTTTCAAAAGCCTTGGTAAAATCTGGCCTGCCGGTTCAGATTGTGGCCTGCTGCGGGACAGATAAATGGCTGCTTCACAATATGACTTCTTTAGCAGCTAATTCAGATATGCCAATAAAAGCTTTTTCTTATACTAAAGAAATTTCTAATTTAATGGCTTTGTCTGATTTGCTGATTACCAAACCAGGTCCCGGTACCATTATGGAAGCTTTAGCCCGTGATCTGCCGATGGTCATTGATGACAGCAATTACACCATGTGGCAAGAAGCCGGCAATGTGGATTTTGTGCGCCGCTATAACTTAGGGCGAGTGATTAACCATATCCGCGAGTTTATGCCGGTTGTACGCGAACTGGTTGAAAAACCAGAAGTTTTTGCCACAATGCGTGAAGCAGTTGGTCGGCATAAATGTACGGATGCCAGCGCTCAGATTGTTAAACGGATTCACGAACGCCTAAGCCAAGTTTCAAACAACAATAGCTAAATTAAAATTTACTTTTTGGTAAATATTTGTTATCCTGAGATCATCTCAAACAGAGAGGTTTTAGGATATGTTACCGTCACCCAAAGGATTGCGTTTAATTGCACTCAGTCTGTGTTTATTTGTTCAGTCAGCCTGTGCCTCATCAAACTTGCCCACTCATGATGCTCAGCCCAGCCTTTCACCTTCGATCCCAACCGAGTCTGACTATCAATACATAAACGAACCTGAATATTCTCCTGACGGCCGCTGGTTACTGTGGAAGCACTCAGTCCAGTATGGAAATGGCATGTTGCCAGTCACCGCTGGCTGGCTGGTTTTTGACACACAAAGCCAAAAACAGACTTCTCTCTGGAAAGCTTCAGCCAGTCAGGATTACAAAGTGAGATGGGCTGATGACGGCAGTCTGATTGCTCTGGCTTTTAGCTATAGCAGCTATCCAGAAATGACCGCACAGCTCCAGCGTTTTGATAAGCCCAATAGCTCAGTTCAGACTCTCTGGAACGGAAAAATAGACTCTAACAGTCCAGATTTTAAAACTGAAAAAGGCCAAATTGCCTGGATTGGCAACAATCGTCAGCTTAACCTGATGCCTATTGCTGGCGGCAACCCTAAAAGCTTTACTCTGCCTGAAACCAAAACTGAACTTTATCAGGGCATTACGGTTATTGGTTTAAATTCAGATTCTGTGCTGCTCAGCTATAAAAAGCCCAAAGAACAGGTCGGTCAATCTGTTTTTAAGTCTCAGTTTCAAACCCTTTCTAGTCCACCGCCACCTTCAGTCTATGATCTGGCTCGCTTTGATTTAGCGAGCGGTCAATTGACGCTGTTAGCAGAAAACCTTGAATATCCTTCAGAAGCCTCAGCTGACGGTCGTTTTGTGATGACGGTAAGTGAAACACACCACCGTTTAATCAATACGCGTGATGGTAAAGTCGTTTATGAATTTCCTGAGCTGACATATAGTCTTTCAGGCAGTAGTGCCTGGCTGGATTCAGATCGCTTGCTGTATTGGGAAACTGAGCATCATCAAGCTCAGATTTATACGGTTTCCAGTGCTTCAGTTGGGCCTGTTCTGCAGCTTCCTGACATGAAGGAACTTCACAGCATCAGGCTGCAAGGATCTCAACTGCTTTTTGAAGGTGTCACTCAAAGTCCGCGCCAAGCCTGGATGCGAAGCGTGGAAGTCACGGCTGCAGGGCAATTAGGCCCTGTCAAAACGCTCCTTGAGTCCAGCTTAGACGACAAGTTTTATTTAATGTCAAATAAGCGCGGCCCATTGTTAGCAAATCATCAGCTTAAAGTGATTGAAGTCTTGAGTGGCAAAACCTTGTTTGATTACAGCCCAGACAAGCCCTAAAGCTTTGTGAGGATTTTTATTCGCTTATTCAGTCCGCTGATCCCAGCCGGCGGCAAAGTTATAATCCCGTAAATGAACACAGTCACCTAAACCTGCAATCGGCAGCAGGGCGCGAGCAATCTGAGCGCGATTGTCGTGGCCCGGATCAGGCAAAGCAACTTCTAAGGGATCAATAATATTAATCAAGCAAGGATGATGATTGCCCGTTGCCACTTGTAACCAGTCCCGTTTCCAAAAATACAGGCTGCGTGCGGGCCAGAGATAGCCATAGGTATAAACAGTTGGATTGGGAATACCCTGACCGGCAATCCTGGCAGCATTGGCGCGATAGCCGGCCACCTGACGGGCATTGACAACTTCAGCTTCGCTGATTGCTTCACGGGCTTGAGCCAGACGGGATTTGTAGCTGGCTTGTTGATGGGTCTGGCGGCTGGCAGAAGCTTCCATCAGCGCGTAGACTTCAACAGCGCGCAGATAATTCATCTTTAGACCCTGGGCCAGCTCAGCGTACCAGTCTTCTAAGGCTTCAGGAACGAGAGCTTGCAGAGCCTCAGCACGAGCATCCAGCTGTGAAAAATCAAAAACCATCGCGCGCAATAACGGCGCAATCTCTCGTGTGTAGATCTCTAGGGCTTCAGGACTGGTTTCAAGTTCTTCAAAACTGATGCGATCGGGCTGAGTCTGATAACCCTTAATGCCTGCAGCCCGAATCAGGCTGCCCAACTGGCTCCAGCTGTCCTGACCCGCTAAATAAGCCATGCCGCTGCGCAGCTGAATGTCCTGGGGCCGGTTGTCGCCGTGTTGACCCAGGACCAGTAAACGATGCTGGGTATCCATCACGTCGAGGATTAAGTTGACCAAGTCTTTACTCGCCTCTGCATAGGGAGCAAAGATCTCAGTCAGCATGGTCTGTAAAGCATCACGGTCAGAGCCTGTTTTGGGGCCTGCATCCCAGGCGGCACGGGCCGCAATTAAATCGTTAAGCCAATAGCCATGCTCCCAGCCGCTAGAGAATAAAATCTGACCGTCTATTTTTAAGTCTTCAGCCTGAAACAATCTCAGATCATGTAAGCGCTGGCGGGCATAAACCGGTAAAAACAACGGCACGTGAATATCATAATTGACCCAGTAAGCGGTTTCAGGAAACCACAACATCGGCCGTTTGCCCTGATTAAGACGCATAAAGCGATGCATGGCCGAAAAGTCCTGATGCCCATAGGTTGGAGCGGGGTCGTCTATGGCGTAAATCTGGACCGTATGCGGCATAATGCCCAGGCGCGGGTCAGCGTAATAGGGCAAAAAATTGACGTTTAAAGGTGCGCCCGTTTCAGGGTCGCGATAGTCTTTGACTTCCTGACCGCTGGAAATATGAATTTTGGTATAAAACGGCAGCTTGTGCTGATCCGCCAGATGAGCCGTTGCGGTATTTAACCAGCCCAGCATATGGCTGGCGCCGCCATGAGTAAACTCAGAAGTGCCCATTTCAGTACTCAAAAAATCAACACCCGTGGCGGCTAACCAGTCGAGATTCCTGCGTAACTGTTGTTCTTCACTCTGACTATCACCCGTTTTTGGGATTAAACGCCAGCCATTTTGCTGCTCTAAAGCCATTGGGGCATCAATGCCGATTTGCATCTGCCAGTCATGGCCCAAATCAACCATTTGCTTTAAACGCGCTTGCCGCCGTGAGCTGCGGGCAAATTCAGCCCAAGGGGCTTTTTCAAGTAAAACCCACTCGACTTTATTTTGGCGATTGGCAATTAACCATTCTAAATAGCGTTCCCACTCTGGCAACAGACCTTCCCAGCCTGCGCTGTCCTCGGGGCCTTTAGGCCCCCAACCGTTGAGCACGTGGGCCAATTCCAGCGGATGCATGGTGTGATGAGCAAAGCCCCGTGCATGATAATCAGGCGAGTCAGTCTGGCTAAAGGGCTCTGGAACCGTCAGTTTTTTGGGAATATAAGGCTGCAGCGGGTGCCAGAAGCGTAAGCCTAATTTTTCGAGCGCGGCATAAGTGCCAAACATCAGGCCACGGCCAAGGCCGTGAACGGTTAAAACGGTCTGCTGGCCTTGTTGTTCAGCGCGCAGACTAAAACTCTCAGGATCGGTGTGGGCTTGATCCAGGCCTGTTTCCTGAATAATCAGTCTGATGGAAATCTTGGCGCAAGGGCCTACACAAGGCTCACCAGCTGGCAAGCTACTCAGAATTTGCGTTTGACTCAGTAAAGACGCCACCCGCACTTTGACGCGCTCTGTGATGCTTTTACTTTCCCATTGCAGCACAATGTTAGGCTGGGCATTGGGAGCAGTGTGGCCAGAAGGAGCTAGAGCCAGCAATAAGGCAACAGATAACAAGCCAGTGCGCAGGGCTTTTTTCACGTTTAGATATCCAGGCTGCTGAGCTGGTTGGCGAGCGGATCGGGGTCTATTCGAATTTTATCCGCTAGCTGGGCACTTTTACCGCGCTTTACACACAGAGCATAACGACCCGTTGATGGACCACCAGAATAGCTCAAATAAGCGCGGCGGCCTTTAAAAGCAGGCAGTCTCATCAGGCTACGGCCCAAGTCCAGACCAAAACACTCTCGGCGATAATTGGGCTGGCGACTGTTGAGATAGCGATAAATCTCATGGAGCGAGACTTCCGCCGTCAGGCTATCTGCTAAAAGTTCATAAGCCTGAATCATGCGGTCTTCAAAACCTGGTTCTGTCTGATATTCCTGTAACCAGATATGGAGTTTATCAAGTTCGCTGAGCAGTCTTGAAAGGGTAAAAGGCGTTAGCGCTGTATGAGTTCGGCTGTTTAAAACTCTGCTAAATCCCTGTTCCCGACCTGTCACCACAACTTCAATCCAGCCATTGATTAAAAAGCGGGGATGGCTGCCCTCACAGCGCCATTTGCGCAGTTCACAGGCTTTTTTAACCAACAGATCTTCAGGACGTTCATCGCCATGACCAGCAAGTTCAGCGGCTTCAAAATTGAGCAGAGAATGGATCAGATCCGGAGAATCGGCAAAAGGGATTTCCTCTTCAGTTTCTTCATAATACAGGTCCATCAACATACTCCGGATTAGCAAGATTTAGGCTGCGCAGCTGCCTTTTAACCTAAGTTGACAAGTTGACCTAAGTTAACCTAAGGCACCAAACAGATAGTTCGAAAGCACCTGGAGCATATTGGTAAAGACCATAATGCCAACCAGAATTAAAAAGACACCGCTGACAATCGAAATTTTCTGCATATGCTTCTGCAATTTGCGAAAGTGAATAAAAATTTTATCCATTAACAGGGCTGTGATAAAAAACGGAATCGCCAGCCCCAGTGAATACATGCTCAGCAGACCAACACCTTCTGAGATATTGGTCTTGGTACTGGCAACAGCTAAAATCGTGCCTAAAATCGGCCCAATACAAGGTGTCCAGCCTAAAGCAAAGCTGATGCCAATTAATAAAGCCCCCAAATAACCCGGTGGACGAGCTTTAAAGTGCATGCGCTTTTCATAAAGCAGGGCTTTGATTTCGATTACGCCCATCATATGTAAGCCCAAAACAATAATCACTAATCCGCCAATTTTTCGCAGTAAATCCTGATAAGATTTTAAAAACTGGCCCAAAGTAGTGGCGGTAGCGCCAAGGGCGATAAATACCAGCGAGAAGCCCAGAATAAAAAACAGAGCCGAAAACAAAATCTGGCGCTGGGTTTTCTTTTTTTCTTCAACTTCGTCAGTTTTGAGCGCGCCTGCTGAGGTCCCGCCGATAAAAAACATATACGACGGAATAATCGGCAGGATGCAGGGCGAGATAAACGAAAAGATTCCGGCGCCAAAGGCTGTCCAGAGATCAACCGAACGAGCAAAGGGATCCATTACCAGACAATCTTAGGCCGTGGTGTCGGCATGGGAGTTGGTTTAGGCCCAGCAGGTGCAGGAGGTTTGGGATCGGGATAACGCAAACTTTTAATTTCCATCACGGTTTTTTGCAGCGCGTCTTTGCGCCGGATGTCGACCTGTAGGCCGCCATTATGATGGTATACCTTATAGCCAAAGCTTTTGCCCAGGTAATACAGCCCACCGTCATAATTTTGCGGCAGCAGCGAAGCCTGCTGATAGCGCAATGTCTGCTTTTTATACTGGTTTAAAACAGCTGTGTTTTTAGCATCACGAAAATCTGCCACAACCTTACTGCCAGAGCGGCTTTCGCCATAGACAATATTTAAAAGTTTAAGCGCACGATCATACGTGACATCTTGAGGTTTAGCAGGGTAAATATACACAACCACTTCATCAACCGTTGGCGGCGTGCTTTCAACGTACATCCAGACCATCAACTTCTGGTTATTATCCAGCTTATACTCAGCCATATAATTGCCGATGCCCAGCCGATCAAAGCTGGGCTGATCGCGAACACGACGACGGTTAAACTCAACGCCTGTTGCAGTATTCTGACGGCTTGTCAGAGTGCTTTTGGCCTGGGTAATTTCCATCTGGGGCAGAGCCGTTGCAGCCTGGCCCATCAGGCCAAGCAGGAACAGGCCTGCCGAGAGAGTCTTGAAGGTCTTGATGGTCTGTTTGGTCATCTTTATACGCGCCCTGTCGGCGCTTCCTCCTTGAGATCGGCTGAGCCCAGATGGGCAGGGTATGCATAAACTTCTGTTTCATGCTCATTAAGCATGCGATAAAAAATACCGCGCCAGACAAATTTGTCAGTAGCGGCAGAGGCCAATAAAGTGCTCCAAAGGAACATATAGGCAAAAGGCGAAAACAAGGCCCAATAATATTCAGCCCGCATCGGATCATCCGCTTCGCGCTCAGCGACTAATTGCCGAATCGCTTTAATAAAGCACAGGCTCTGAACAATTCCACCAGGAACAAAGCTCAACATTAATAAACCCAACAAAGGAATCGGCTGGCCGGCCTGAATAGCCCGCAAGCAGAGTACTAAACCTCTAAAAACAGCCAGATGCAGAACTGACAGTCCTAGAATGCTGGGGTACCAGACGCCCTTTAAAGTGTGTTTGGCAATCACGGACTGGCGTACAGCAAAAATCAAAATGTCTTTGATGCTGTGGTCGCTAGAGATACTTGTCATCGAAGGCACAACAAACTCAACTTTTTTGCCGGCTCGTTTGACCGTATTGCTGAGCACACAGTCATCTGACAGGGCTGTATCCCAGATATTGCGCATGTCCATTTCATCAAAGAACTTACGCGTTACGGCCATGGTTCCCCCCCAGACATGAACATGCTGGTTCATATGCATATGGGTAAACTGAATGCCTGTCCAAAGACTGAGCAAATAAGTCAGCGGACGACGTTTTTCAGGCCGATACCAGCGGAAAGAAGTAGTCGCGCCGACTTCTGCTTCTTTAGCCAAAGGTGAAACCAGCTGGCGTAACCATTCACGCGAAGCACGGACATCGGAATCTGCCCAGGCAAAGATTTCAACGTCAGAGTCAAGTGCATCAATGCCAGCCAGCATATTGTCGAGCTTTTGGCAGCGTACTTTTGAAAATCCGCCAAAGACAATCTGAGCTTTTAGACCTTTGGACTGGGCTGTTTCGACCATGCGCTGCAAATAGGGATAGCTGGCGTCATGTTCGTCAAGTGTCATAAAAGTGATTTCGTAGCGAGGGTAATCCTGCTCCAAAAGCATGCTCAAGTTTTCTTCAAGATCGGGGTCAACGTCTTTACAAGGCACCATCAGCGCAACTTTGGGCCACTGACTCCAGCCTTCAGGCACTTGATTTTTACGGGTGCGGGCAAGTTCCTTTTTGACATAACGGCTCATTTTAAAACTGCTGCCAACCAGCAGCGCAGCGGCACCCACAGAGGTGAGGGCAAGGGTTCGATTCAGCCAACGACTCATGAATATTCCAGTATCAAAGGATGTTTGCTAGGTATTATAGCAGCTTGATCACGGGCTCGCTTTGCCAGTTCACACTCTCTGTTAATGCTGAGATTCGCCCCAGATTTGATTCAAATACTGATCCCGGCCAGAGTTGGCCCGGTAGTTTTCGTAATGCTGGGGGCTTTTTTGGTAAAAGTCTTGGTGATAGTCTTCCGCTGGAAAAAACCGACCCACAGGCTTTACTTCAGTCATGATCGGCGCACCAAAACGACCGGACTTTTCAAGTGCATCCAGTGTCTTTACTGCGACCGCTTTCTGGCTCTCGTCATGATAATAAATGCCCGTTCGATACTGGGTTCCCACATCGACAAACTGACGGTCCTTGCTAGTCGGGTTGATCTGGCGCAAAAACACGTCCAGTAATTCCTGATAAGTCAGCTTTTTAGGGTCATAGATAATGCGCACGGCTTCGGTATGCCCTGTTGTCCCTGCTGAAACCTGTTCATAGGTCGGATTTTCAATCTGGCCACCCGTATAGCCGACGGTCGTGCTCACAACACCGGGCAATTTATCAAAGGGTGACTCCATACACCAAAAACAGCCACCCGCAAACGTCGCCATCGCTAACCCTTTAGCTGGCTCAGTCATCACCGGCTTAGAAGCTTCTACTGGTTTGTTTTGCTCACGCGCATAACCCGAATACAACAGCAATAACAAAGCCCCTAACATCACAAAGCCAACCGCTAACTGAAAGGTCCATTTTCTCAGTTCCATATCGCACCTCTATCAGGAGTATCATCGCTGATAAATAACCTTGCTGCACAGGGAGTAGAAAAAAGTTATGGGTTGTCGGTTATGAGTTTTGGGTTTAAATGCAAAAAGAGCAGAGCAAATCGAACCTGACAGTCTTTGTCTTAGAACCCATAACCCATAACTCACAACAGCGGGCGCAGCCCACTAATACGGATTCATGCTCAGCTGGCCGTCACGGACGCTGATAGTGTACATCCCTGGCATATCGCGGCGATTTAAGTCAAAGCTTTGGCCATTGGCAAAGCGCCAGAGGCGAAAGCGGGAATAATTCAGCGGTCGGCCCGGTATGGCGGCTTCGGGTTGATGATTGGCTTCGACCAGATAGACTTTGTTTTTGCCAAACACAGTTGCAATGCCGCGTTTATCAACCAGCAGAGCGGTTTGCTCGTCAACTGCCAGACCGTTTATAACAGGCGCACCAGTTTCGTTGAGTCCCCGCGCCATAAAAGCCATCAGGCGGCCCATGCGATCGCGCTGAGCAAAATGAGTATCTGTAATCGTCTGGAGTAGCTGGGGCCAGGCAAAAAAGTCATGGCTAAATGAAATTGAAGAGTGATAGGGATTGGCTAAAGCATCAGGGCTGGTAACGCTGCCTCGGCAAGAGTCATAAACCATGCTGCCCTGAATTGCCAGACCCGCACTGGTGCCGCCAATGCCGCCACGTCGGGCAAACACTGACTGGACAGCACGCTCTAAGCCTGTGCCTTTAAAATAGCTAACATAATGACATTGATCGCCACCGGCAAAAAACACCAGTTCAGCTTTGGCGACTGTGTCGATTACATCAGGCTGCTCGGCTACGCTGCGCTGGGTAATCACCAAACTTTCAACTGAGTCCAGGCCTTTTAGATCATTGACCAGTGAATTGTAGCCATCTGCACCCGTTGAGCGCAGGACAACCATGTCAATTTTGCGTTCACAGTCTGTACAGCCTCGAATGGCGTCAATCTGCGCCTGCATTGCGGCCATTTGATCAGTTCCACCACCGGCTAATAATAAAGAAGGCCCGTTGAGATCGGGATGGACGTCCTGGGCAGATCCGCTCAGGTAACGGGTCAGGCCAGAGCCTGTGCGGCTGGTTTGCTGAAAGACAGTCCGGTTTTCATTGGGGCGCTGCACGCTGGCACAGCTGGTGCTCAGTCCCGTTAACAGTCCAGCGGTTAAAACCTCAGCGGTCAGTTGTGTGATCCGTTTGCTCCGCATGCTCCTCATAAAGCCTCGAATATTCTGTACGATTAATCTGAAAGTCGAGCCTTCATCTTGCCAGAAAAGACCCTTTAGCGCCAGTGCAGCAGGCTTGCAGTCAGAGCTTAAGAGCACGTAGCATAAAGCAGGGGGACAGCTATGTCATCAGAGGATTTAACTAACGGGCAAGATTCAGACGAGCTTTCACCCGAAGACGCTCAAAATCAACTGGCCCTTTATGCTGATAATTTTCACCGCTTTGTGCTTGAGGCGATTCCGCGTTTAGAAGAGGATTTTCATCAAGAAACCCTTGAAGACATGCTCAAGCTGGCAACTCATTATCAACAGGCTTTTTATCGCTTTACTTACTCTGACAATCTCATCGCCATTCAATACGTCCAGACCGCTAGCCGTCTGGTTTATACGATCAGGCAATTATTGGGCAGACCCCAATCAGACTGACAGCTAAAAAACAAAGAGCAGGTAAATGACCCTCTGGCCCTTTACCTGCTCTAAGCTTATGTTTTAGAGTACTGGCTTAATCCCCATCGCTTTCGCGCAGGCTATTTAAGACACCAGCATCTTCAAGAGTTGAAGTATCTCCTGAGGTTTCACGGCCGGCAGCAATATCACGAAGTAAGCGGCGCATAATTTTGCCTGAGCGGGTTTTCGGCAAGGTATCGCTAAAGTGGATTTCTTCAGGACGGGCCAGAGCACCAATTTCGTTAACGACATGCTGACGCAGGGTGGCTTTTAAATCAGAACTGCCCTGATGGCCACCTTCTAAAGTTACAAAGGCAACAATCGCCTCACCTTTGAGATCATCTGGGCGGCTGACAACTGCAGCTTCGGCCACTGACTCATGAGATACCAGCGCGGATTCAATTTCCATGGTGCCCAGGCGATGCCCAGAAACATTAATCACATCGTCAACGCGGCCCATAATCCAGAAATAGCCATCTTCGTCCTGGCGAGCACCATCGCCGGTAAAGTAAATGCCGGGGAAGCGAGAAAAATAAGTCTGCTCATAGCGTTCTGGATCGCCATAAACGGTTCTGAGCATTGACGGCCAGGGCTGACGCACAATCAGATAGCCCCCTTGGCCTCTGGGGACCGGCACACCGTCTTTGTCGACCACTTCCGGCAAAATTCCTGGCAAAGGTAAGGTCGCTGTGCCTGGTTTGGTTGGAATGGCACCTGGTAAGGGCGCAATCATAATCGCACCGGTTTCAGTCTGCCACCAGGTATCGACAATCGGGCAGCGCTTTTTGCCGATTACGGTGTGATACCACATCCAGGCTTCGGGATTAATCGGTTCACCCACTGTGCCTAAAAGTCTCAGGCTGCTGAGATCATGACGCAGGGGCCATTTTTCGCCCCATTTCACAAAAGCCCGGATTGCCGTTGGCGCGGTATAAAAAATCGAAACGCGATATTTATCGATGATTTCCCAAAAGCGATCGGGGTTAGGATGATTGGGCGCACCTTCATACATCACGGTGGTGGCGCCATTGCTTAAGGGTCCATAGACCACATAACTATGGCCTGTGACCCAGCCAATATCCGCTGTACACCAATAAGTATCTGTATCTTTTAAATCAAAGACCAGCTTGCTGGAATAAGTCACCCCCGTCAGATATCCACCGGTGGAGTGCACCACCCCTTTGGGTTTGCCGGTGGTGCCGCTGGTATAGAGAATAAATAGCGGATGTTCAGACGGCAGGGGTACATAAGGGCAGTCTGAACCAACGCTTTCGATAATATCGTGCCACCAGTGATCGCGACCTGGAACCATCGTGATGGTTTGTTCGGTGCGCTCAACGACCACCACTTCTTTGACGCAGGCCAGACCCTGAATCGCTTTATCGACAATTTCTTTTAAAGGAATCACTTTGCCACGGCGCCAGCTGCCGTTGGCCGTGACAACTAATTTAGCCTGAGCATCTTCGATGCGGTCCCGCAGCGATTCGGCCGAAAAGCCCCCAAAAACAATACTGTGAGTGGCGCCAATCCGGGCACATGCCAACATCGCAATGGCCAGTTCTGGCACCATCGGCAAATATAAACAGACCCGATCGCCGGTTTCAACACCTAGCTTTTTGAGCACATTGGCAAAGCGACAGACTTCGTAATGCAGATTCTGATAAGTCAAAATCCGACTGTCCCCAGGCTCCCCCTCCCAGATAATTGCGGCTTTGTTTTTACGCCAGGTACTGAGGTGACGATCCAAACAATTGGCAGACACATTGAGTTTGCCTTCTACAAACCACTGGGCAAAGGGGGCCTGCCAGTCCAGGGTGGTTTGCCAGGGCTGATCCCAGTGCAGCAGGCCTTTAGCCTGATTGGACCAGAATTCCTCTGGGTTTTCCCGAGCAGCTTCATAAAGGTCCTGATAAACTTTTAGATTGGGAACATGAGCCTCAGCAGCAAATTCCGCTGGGGGCTGAAAAACACGCTGTTCTTGAAGCATTGAGGTGAGATTGGACTCAGCATTCGGTTCTGTCATGGCAGAGGCTCCTTGTGGGTGAGACTTGATGATGAAACAACGAATACGGGAACGGGTTCAAAGGATCTGCTTCAGAGTACCGGTTAGTGCTCAGAAGTGGGAGGCTGTAGCAATCAGGTTTAGTAAATTTCAAATATATTTTAAAAAATACTCATCTAAAAAAACCAGCTAAATGATTTTGCCCAAACATGCGATTCGGCGTTCTTTTATAAGCAAAACGCTGTCAAACCCTTTAATTGAAACTTTCTAAGCTACACTGAACCCAACCTGATAAGTCATCGGAGAGCCCATGCAGCCCAATCTAAACACCCCCCTTAATCAAATTTATCAGATCCAAGAAGCCTTAGAACAAGCGGGTTATGTAGTAGAAGCTCAGGTCGATAAACGTCTAAAAGTGAGTCTGGACGCGGGTCTGAGTCTGATGGTGTATTACCAGGAAGATCAGCTTTTATTGGCTGAGCAAGCCAATAGTGCTCT
>CAJYHH010000072.1 GCA_913773825.1 Candidatus Sericytochromatia bacterium
CTTAGATTGCAGCCTGATCATACTGAATCGCGAATATTAGTCTCCGAGATTTATCGTCGGATGGGCCGTTACGATGCTGCAGAACATGAGTTATTAGCGCTTGTTGAAGAACATCCTGAACTGGTCACGCCTTATGTGCGTTTAGGGATTGTTTATATTGAGACAGAACGCCATAACGAAGCGCTGCCTTTGCTTGAAAAAGCAATTGAAGACGGTGTTGATACTCTTCAAGTTTATGAACTCTGTGGAATTCTCTATGAAGAACAGGGTGAACTGGCGCGTGCTCAGGAAATGTACCAGCAGATTTTACTTCTGGATCCAGATAACGAAAATGCCCAGCAAGGACTTGAGCGGATTCAAAAACTGCCTCAAATGGGTGCTTCATTACTGGGTCAGTAATCGAGTAAGAAGTAAGAATTTAAAACAGAACAAAGCCCCTGAAAGACTTCAGGGGCTTTGTTCTGTTTGCTTTTAAGTTTTATGTTTATTCGGGGGTGGTTGGCTTGCATGAAGGAGCTGAGACGCTTTAGCTAACAGCTGACTGCTATCAAGCGGCGTGCTAAAGCGCTCAATGTTTAGGCGTTTGCCTGCATTTTGTCCGATTTTAACGGGCTCTGGTAATACGGCAAAAATTGGCAATTCGCGAAAATGCTGGTTATTGCGCACAAGCTGAATAAACTCCAGGCCTTCAGCGTTTGTATCACCAAAGACAACTAGCAAGGCTGGGCGGGACATAAAAATATCTGCCAAGGCTTCAATTGTATCGCTGTGCCAGCGCAATTCACAATCCGTCAGACTATTAAGATTGCGCTCCACAAGTCGATAACTCGCATCACTTGGGGTAATCACCAGAATCAAATGATGGCGAAATGGGTTTGACGCTAAACTTGAAAGAAAGGAAGCCGTTTTTGACATGCCGTTCCAGATGAGCTGTTAGCCTAAACAGTAAGCTCAGGCTAACAGCTGCCTTGATTTATGACAGACCGAGTTTTTGACGCAGCAGCGGGACCACCTGAGCAGGAGTATCTGCAACGGGAACGCCTGCGGCGTTTAGCGCTTCAATTTTGGCTTCAGCAGTGCCGCTGCTACCAGAAATGATTGCGCCAGCATGACCCATACGCTTGCCCGGAGGTGCGGTACGACCCGAGATAAAGCTGACAACGGGTTTGGTGACATGTTTGCTGATATATTCAGCTGCCACTTCTTCGTCGTTACCGCCAATTTCACCAATCAGGACAATGCCTTCGGTTTCGGGATCTGCTTCGAAGAGTTCAAGCAGATCGACATATTTAGTTCCAATGACGGGGTCGCCACCGATGCCGACACAAGTAGACTGACCCATTCCTGCCTGGGTCAGCTGGTAGACTACTTCATAAGTCAGAGTGCCGCTGCGAGAAATGACGCCAATTTTGCCCGGTTTGTGAATATGACCTGGCATAATGCCGACTTTGGCTGCTCCAGGCGCAATCAGGCCAGGGCAGTTAGGACCAATCAGGCGTGCGCCTTTTTTCTGAACATAGTCATACACACTTAGCATGTCCTGAACGGGTACACCTTCTGTAATACAGATGATCAGATGTACACCTGCTTCAGCTGCTTCGAGTACCGCGTCAGCCGCAAAGCGCGGGGGGACAAAAATAATTGCACAATTGGCATGAGTTTCTTTAACGGCGTTCTGGACAGTGTTAAACACGGGGACACCCGCAAGTTCCTGTCCTTCTTTACCAGGGGTTACACCTGCAACAACATTTGTTCCATAAGCCAGCATCTGCTGGGTGTGAAAAGAACCATCGCGGCCAGTAATCCCTTGGACCACCACGCGGGTCTGTTTATCGAGCAAAATAGCCATGTCTACCTCACCATGTTCAGGCCGTATGTTTAAAGATAAAAACGGGCCTGTTTGAATGTCCATGCATGATATCACAGCTGTTAGCTGTTAGAGCTTGGTGAATATGCTAGACTTGGACGATGAGCGGTTCTTCAACCAACCCGTGCCCTCCTTTACTTTCATCCAGTTGTCTGGCTTGCGGTTTTCACGCTGCAATTCCGCTTTTTGACGGCGGTTCTCAGCCACTTGCGACACTGGGCTGGCCCGATCGGCCTGAAGATTCATTAAACATGCCGCGACTACGCCTTGATTTTATTCGCTGTCTGCGCTGTGGACATATTTATAACCGTGCTTTTGAATATCAGCAGGTTCCATATGTTAAACATCCCAATCTGATGTACAACGACAGTACGCTGTGGCAATGGCATCAAGAGCAAGTTTGTCTACGTCTGGCTGCTTTGCTACCTGAAGATGCAACGGTGATTGAAATTGGCTGTGGTGAAGGCGGATTTTTAAAGCAATTAGCGCGCTTATTGCCTCAGGGCAATTTTATTGGCTTTGATCCCAATAATAAAAACAGCCTTGAACAAAAGCGTCTGACGCTTAAACCAGAATTGTTTGTTCCGGAAAAACATCTTAAAGAACACCGCCCGGATCTGATTCTCAGCCGTCATGTGCTTGAGCATTTGATCAACCCTTTGGCTTTTATTCAAGAACTTGCGTTTTATAGCAGTTGGTATAAACAGCAGCCTCGTTTGTTCTTTGAAGTGCCCTGTGTAGATCGCATTTTGAGCTTTGGTCGTCTTGAAGATCTGTATTACGAACATAACTCCCACTTTACCCAGAACTCTTTTACAACGATGTTGAAGAGTCTTCCTTGTCAGATCGACTTTATTGAAACAGGCTATAACGCTGAGGTTATTTTTGGTTTGATCCAGCTTGAGGCGATGCCTGTTGCTCATCAGATCGTTGCCGAAACCCAAATTTTTACCCAGCAAGCAGAACAAGTGCGCCGTTGTGTTCCTGAGCAGATTGCTGAACTGCTCAGACAGGGTAAAAAACTCGCGCTCTGGGGCGGAACGGGTAAAGGCGCTGCTTTTGTGCATCATTTTCAACTGGATGCTGATCAGTTTCCGATGACAGTGGTTGACTCTGATTTGGCAAAAGCAGGAACTTATGTGCCAGGATCGGCTTATCGGATCTGGACGCGTGAGCGTTTAAATGAACAACCGGTTGATGTGATTTTAATTCCTGCACAGTGGCGTGCTCAGGACATTGTGATTGAAATTAAGCAGGCCGGTATTCCACATAAGCGCTTGTTGCTGGAACATGCTGGTGGCTTAGTAGATTTTGAGTCAGGCGAGCATCCTTATCGAATTTTAAGCTAATCTCAAAAATCGAAACTTGACCTTTTGTTAAGGAATGTTGTATTTTGTAAAGAGATGTAAAGCAGCTGATTGCCTAATTCTCTTGATCAGCTGTGCGATCCGCACTGTGAGCTGTGCGCACAAAGGCCTAAAATAAAAGTTTATGAGCCATCCGATCGAAACTTATGCCTTAATTTTTGTAGTGGGAGCCCTGATCGGCAGTTTTCTTAATGTTGTCATTTACCGTACGCCAGTTATCTTGTTGGCGGGCGCCGAAGACGAAATCAACGAAGAACCGACGATTCCTGCAACATTTGGATCACGTTTAAAATGGACCTTGAACTATTTCTGGGAAGATTTTAGCTATAGCGTGAGCTATCTTTTTAAGGATTTTTGGGTAGAGAGCGGAGCGGTACTAAAAGGTTTGTCTTTTCCAGGATCTCACTGTGGAAATTGTCAAAATTCTGTAGCCTGGTATGACAATCTGCCTGTTATTAGTTGGTTTATACTTGCTGGTCGCTGTCGGCATTGCCATGAGCCGTACAGTTTCCGTTACCCGTTGATTGAAGCCTTGACGGGACTGCTGTTTGTCTATGTTTTCTGGTTAAAAGGCCCCAGTCTTGATCTGTTTGCCTGGTTATTTTGGGCTGCAGCACTCTGGGCAGTCTTCTGGATCGATGTAGATACTCAGTTCGTTTTCAATGTGATGACATACCCAAGCATTTTTTTAGGGATCCTATATAATGGGTCTAAAGGTAACCTGAAATGGTCCCTTGCTGGCGGATTGCTGGCTTGGTGCCTGTTTGAGGCCATTGCTCTGCTCAGTGTCCTGCTTCTCAAAAAAGAAGGCATGGGCGGCGGCGACGTCAAATTGGCGATGCTGCTTGGCGTATGGCTCGAACCCAAACTGTTGATGATCTCCCTGATGCTGGCGTTTGTCACAGGTAGTCTTGCCGGCCTGGCGCTGGTTGCCATTCGTCGACAAAGTCAACCCTTCCCTTTTGGGCCTTTTTTGGTCCTGGGTGGGCTGGTAGCTTTGTCGGTTGGTGACAGCTTATGGGCATGGTATATTGATAAGTCAATCTGGTAAATCGGGTTAAAATGAAGCAAAGCAAGATGTTCAAAGGACCTGTAAGATGAAGTTATTCGGCCGAGAGATCACCCCGAGTTCCGTGACCCGTCTGCTGAAGAACCCATTTGCCAAAGAGCCTCCGATCGGCATTGACATTACTAACGAGTTCATCATTGCCGTCGAACTGACCGAAGCAAAAGGTCAGCAGGGTAAAGGCGTGGGTGCCATCGAACTGACGCGTCTGGCTATGACCACCACCCCAGAAAACGCTGTCCGTGATGGCGAAGTGGTTGATCCTACACGCGTTGCAGAAAAGATCAAAAGCCTGCTCACCGAGCACGATTTTAAATCTCGTAAGGTGATT
>CAJYHH010000073.1 GCA_913773825.1 Candidatus Sericytochromatia bacterium
ATGTTTAGTGATCTTTTGCTAACTCCCCCAGACTTAGCCAGTCAGTATCGCGAGCCGGTTTATTATCTCAGCAGTTTTTTACATTACCAACCTCCTCAGCAAGGGTTGTCTAGATCACCCTCAAAGCAAGCTGGAATTGGCTTAAAAATCGGAGTTGGCGCCAGCCCCAACAAGCTTTCAGATCAGGCGTTTCAACTCTGGGGGCAGATCTTAAAACATTTACCAGAAGCTCAACTGACGCTTAAAAATCAGACTTATCTTGATAAAGGTGTGCGTGAAAGACTACGCAAGCGTTTTGCAGACTGCGGAGGAGATGCCTCACGTCTGGATTTTGAAGATAACTTACAGCGCCAGGACATGATTTCGTTTTTTGCTGAACAGGATTTGCTGCTTGATGCAGCTCCGTATGGTGGCGCGTTAACAGTTTGTGATGCCTTTTGGGCGGGTGTACCGATGTTGGCTCTAGCGGGGGGCCCACGGCTGGGTGATGCAGTGTACGCCTGTCTCAACAGCCCCGAATTATTGGCTCAGTCTGCTGAAGATTATCTGCAACGCGTGATTCAATTCGGCCGTCAACCTGAACATCGAAAGCAGCTCGGTGCTCAGTTGCGTGGGCGTCTTCTCAACTCACCCGCTTGCCAGCCTCAACAGCATATTCAGGAGCTTGAAAGCCATTATTCTTTGCTCTGGCAGCAATGGCTCAATCAAAGCTCAGCCTAAAAGCAGTCGCTGCTCTTATCGCTAACTCTTGTCAGTCAGAGCTACGCTGGCTATTCTAGACTACTCCAGACAAGTCTAAACTGATTAAGACATGCTGAATCTGAATCCATCAGGAGGCTCTATGTCCGTGATTAAAAATGTACTTGGAACCAATCTCAGACCCTGTAGTACAGATCCGATGACAGGCTATTATCGGGATGGTTACTGTAATTGTGGCCCTGAAGATCCAGGCAAACATCTGGTTTGCGCGCTGATGGACGCCGAGTTTCTCAGCTATAGTAAACAGCGCGGCAATGATCTAAGCACACCTCGACCAGAATTTGGATTTAATGGTCTTAAGCCGGGTGATCAGTGGTGTCTTTGTCTGGCTCGCTGGGTTGAAGCACATCAGGACGGTCATGCACCTCAAATCGATTTAGAAGCCACCCATGCTGATGTTCTTGATTATGTTCCGATTGAAACCCTGCGCCAATATGCCATGGCGTCCAAAACCGAACACATGTAAATAAGCATTGTGTCTGCGTCTTCTGTCATTCTGTCTTATGTCAAAAGAGCCCGCGCAATGCGCGGGCTCTGAGTTTAATGACTGACGGAACCGTCTAACAATCAGTTATTAATAAATTTCTCAAAGACTTCACCAAAGTCTTTGCGCACAAACTGCTCATGCAGTTTTGCCTGCCATTCATAAGCATATTGATTCAGAGCCCGAAACTGCTCATCCATTTTGATTTCAGTCCGGACAGTGCTGAGTGTATTAACCGCTGTATCCAGACTTATTTTGCCCATATTCTTACTCACCGCATTGTCATACTGGATTTCAGAAATTTTAAGTAAGGCTTTGTAGAGGTCCTTGATTTCAGTAATAAAGTTTTTGCGAACATCAATGGAATAGCTGGTTTCTCCCATCGTAAATTTAATCTCGACGTCAAGATCAACCGTACCAGCCGTTTCCAGCAAAACATTACTAATATGGCTGCGATAGTAAGGCAAACGACGTAAGGTGCGTTTTTTACTCATGGCACTTGTACCATCGAGATGAATCAGTGCCTGATTGGTAAAACAATATTCGTCAGTTTTGGACTTGATCAGGAAGTAGATTTTTTCGCCTTCCTCATGCATGACGTAATCATCTGAATCTACTTTGTGGTAGTCAGAAGGTCCAATCACTGAACCAATATCACTTAGGCCAAGCATATCCGACGCAACTTTTCCGAACATAGCAGTTCTTCCTTTTCCATACACAACTTGCTTATTTACCCAGAACAGACTAGCTATCTGAGTTTTATAGCCGCGCTAGTGTAGATCAATTTAAGAACTCAGGCAAGACAGCTTATCAGCTTATTTTTCTTCCGCAATTGATTTATCGAGTGCAGCCTGCATTTTCGGCTCAAGTCCAACGATGGCGGCTGGAAAAATCTTTTTCTCTTTATAAATCACGCGATAGCGAGCCTGCTTGCCTTCTTCAGATGCTGCAGTTCTATAGACTGACGAAGGAACACGGTACTTATAAAACAGTTTTTCTGAATCAATTTTGACTGTAATATAGTATTTACACATGGATTCATGATTATTACGGCAACGGATATCAGTTTCGGAGCTGGAATATGTCGCATCGCGAACTTTTTTCGGAGCTGTATTCATGTCATAGTAATAAGCTCCAACTCCCAACACAATTCCTAGCATTAAAAGCTTAAACATAGATTCTGTGCCTCCCGAAGGGCCTACGGTTTAAATTATCTTAACATGACTTGAAGAGCCAAACAGTGACGAATCGTCCCTCTTATCAAGGCTTTACTGCACAGAATTCATTCAAAAAATAGTTGTTCAATAACAGCGATTGAACAGTCTGACATCGGCCTGCAAAGCTCATGTTAGAATAGGTTTCATGGGAATCAAGCCGGAAACTCAAGGTTAACAACGATGTTTGAAGAAGCCCTCAGGCAAGCGTTTGCCTTTGCCGAGCATGCTTATGACCGTGTGATTCGCCGTTGGGGCAATGTCCAATTTGCCCGTTCGACGGTTTATGACTATGTCTGGTCAGAAGATTTTTTACTGCTTTGTGAGCATTTAGATGATCGAGAACGGGGTCAGATTCGCGTCCAGATCATGGAACAGTTTCAGGTCAAGGCTTGGCCTTGGTACCCCCTGACCCGCCCGGAATACCCCTACGAACGCTAATTTTACTGATTTTTGCACTCCCCGCCTCAGAAAGGAAGCCACCTGTGCCGCAGTATGAAACCGTAATTGGCCTTGAAGTCCATGCTGAACTGCTGACTGAAGCCAAAATATTCTGTGAAGCCGCCGCTCATTTTGGAGGCGAGCCCAATAGCCATGTGGGCCCTGTTTCACTTGGCTTGCCTGGCACACTGCCCGTGCTTAATCGACGCGTACTAGAAATGGGTGTGATGGCTGGCTTAGCAACTCATTGTCGCATTGCTCATGAGACAAAGTTTGATCGCAAGCATTATTTTTACCCCGACTTACCCAAAGGCTATCAAATCACTCAGTATGATCAGCCCATTGCAGAAGAAGGTTGGCTGGATGTCAATTTAGGCGACACCACCCGTCGCATTCGCCTCAATCGTATCCATATGGAAGAAGATGCAGGCAAACTTGTACATGCTGGTGCAGACCGCATGTCTGGCTCACGTTATAGCCTTGCTGACTATAACCGGGCCGGAGTCCCCTTGCTTGAAATTGTTTCAGAGCCTGATTTACGTAGCCCAGAAGAAGCCAGAGCTTATCTGGAAGAACTGCGCAGCATTCTGATGGCGATTGGGGTCTGTGACGGAAAAATGCAGGAGGGCAGCTTACGCTGTGATGCCAACGTGTCGATCAGGCCGGTTGGCAGCGACACTTTTGGCACACGCGTTGAAATCAAGAATATTAATTCTTTTAAGTTCCTGCAAAAGGCCCTGGAATATGAGATTCAGCGCCAGGAAGTCGCGATTGAAAGCGGTGAAAAAATTGTTCAGGAAACCCGCCTCTGGGACGAAGCTCGTAACCGGACGATCTCCATGCGTTCAAAAGAAGAAGCTCACGACTATCGCTATTTTCCAGATCCCGATCTGGTCTTGTTTACAGTCGCCCCTGAATGGGTCGAGCAAATTGCTGATAAACTGCCTGAACTACCAGCTGCACGCCGTCAGCGTTACGAGCAGGAACTAGGCTTAAACGCAGCTGATGCTTCTCAATTAGTTGCTGAACCTGATTATTTTAACTTTTTCGAAGCCACTCACAATCAAGGTGCAAACGCTCGTGAAACGGCTAAATGGCTGCTGAGTGATGTGGCGGGTTATTTAAACGAACAGAATAAAGCGCTGGCAGAAACTCAGCTGACGCCTGATAAACTCGCAGAGCTACTGGACTTTGTTGCCAAAGGCACACTGAGCCATAAAATGGCCAAAGAAGTGTTAATCCCTTTGCTTGAAACAGACCAGCGTGCTGATGCTGTCATTCAGGCTCGTGGCCTTCAGCAGATTTCCGATAGTTCGGCACTTGAAGGCATTATTGAATCAGTCCTTGATGGCAATCCAGGTCAAGTTGAGCAATTTTGTCAGGGCAAAGACAAAGTGATTGGCTTTTTAATGGGCCAGGTCATGAAACAGACCAAAGGGCAGGCAGATCCAGGACTGACAACTGGCTTGCTGCGTAAAGCCCTCGAAAAACGCCGCGACGGCTGATACAGCAAGGTTTTGTGATCGCTCAACCAGCTCGGTTCCTGCTGATGCTGCTGCTTTGGAGCAGCATCAGCTTAAGTGCTGGGCAACAGTCCGTTTATGCGACTGATGGAGAACTTCTTTATACAGAAGGCTTACAACTGCTCCAGCAAGGTTTGTATCCAGAAGCCAGTCAAGTTTTGGAACGAGCCATTGCCTTAAGTGCCGAGCCTGAACGCCTGTTTGCACTGGGTGTGACTTATTATCGCCTGCATCGACCGGCTCAAGCCTATCAGGTTTATCAGCAAGCTTTAAGCGTTTTACCTGAAGCTGGCTTGGCAGCACGTATTCGCAGTGGCTTAGGTGATGTTTATTTTGCTATGGATGATTATAGCCGAGCAGCAGAAGCTTATCGCCAGGCCTTAGATTTCCAGCCCGGATGGTCAGGGGTTAGACTTAAACTCGCAACAAGTTATCTGCGGCTGGAACGCTATAACGAAGCGCTTAACGAAAGTGAAACGCTTTTAAAATCTCAGGACCCTCTGATTGAGGCTTATTATTTACGCAGCTTGATTTATTTAGGGCGCCATCAATGGGAAGCAGCAACTGTAGAACTGGAAGCGCTTGCCAACCGTCAGCCTCAGCGCTTCGAGACCTACCAACAGCGCAACTGGCTTTATCGCCTGCAGCGTCGCTATCCAGAAGCTGTAAAAGTTGCAGATGAGGCGACAACGCTTTACCGCACACTGCCTGAAGCCTATCAGCTTGCAACCGTCACGCGTCTTGACAAAATGACGCAATGTTTAGTTACTCCAAACTGCAAAACACAAGCCGATGCAGAGCTAGCCCATCAGCACCTTGAACGCTGGCTTTTACTTTCCCCAGAGCAACCTCAGGTTTATTATGAGCTCGGACGACTTGAACAACTCACTGATGACCGCCTGGCTGCTCAGGCTGCTTATGAACAAGCTTATCTAAGATTTCCAGCTCGTACAGACTATTTGCTTAAACTCGCAGAGTCAGACTGGGTGCTGAATCAACGTGCTCAGGCTCGAAAATGGCTTAAAGATCTGGTTGTCCCAGAAGCAGGCTCTCCGCTTTGGCGTGAACTTGCAAAATGGCACAATCAGGATCCAGCTCTGCTCAGGAATTGGATGACGCAGCTTGAAAATGTTCCGCCCAATCTCAATCAGCTCTTAACAAAGCCCCCTCAAGATGATCTGGCTTTTTGGCTGAGCTATTTAAACTGGCTCTTGCCAGATGGGGCCAATCAACCAGCGCTGCGCCCTGAGACCCAGACCCTTCAAGCACTTAAGCTGTGGCGTGCCGGTGAAAAGCGCTGGGCCAAACAGCTTTTGCTACAGGCACATCAGCAAGCTCCAGAATGGTGGTTACCCTGTGAGTTACTTGGGCGCATTGGCTTAGAAACAGGTTCGATAGATGCGCTAAATTGGCTATCTGCAGCCTACGCTCAACATCCCGGCTCACAGGCCCTGGCATTGCGCCTGGCCGAGCATCTCCCCAGTGGCCCCGAAAGACGCAAACATCTGGAGCTCGCTCTACAGACTTTTCCAGAGAGCACACGCCTGCAGGAGCTTTATTTAAACGACATGCACCAGCCCTGACAGTGCTGTCTTAAAATAAGAACCCGGCTTTAAGCGCCAGAAAAATCGTGCTGTCTTGAGGACGGCCAAAAATATCCCAGTTCCAAAAACTGGCTTCAATTCCGAGTAAACCGCGAGTGCCTAAATAAACATCCAGCCCCATCACACCCACGGGAGAAAACTTAAAGCCGCTTTGATAACTGCGTGTGCGGGTTGTTGTTGCTTGAGGAGTACTTGTCGATCCCGTTGTATTGGTTGCAGCTTGTGGTTCCACGCCATTAATTAAGGCTGGAGCATCAAAATAAGAACCGATATTGGCCCGCACACCAGCATAAGGAACAAAAGGATGAAACTGATAATAACGGCCATAAAAGCCCAATTCAGCCCCAATAAACTGAGCATCTGGCTGAGCCGGATTGAGTTTTTGCTGAGCCCCCAGGCTGCTTGGCGCAATTTCAGGATAATCGCTGAAGATACTGGTAATACCCGATGCGGCTGGTTTAACAGGTTCTTTAAATGTCACCCTCGCCAAACTAAAACCAGCACTCCAGCCAAACTCAAGATTAATCGGACTGGTGAATTCATAAAATAAAGGTGATTCAAGGCCAACTGTTAAAAACTGATGGTGAAAACGAACACTGCGCTCAATCGCGCCGCTTGTATCATTAAGTCGGGGCAAATCTAAAAGCTCATAAAGGCTGATCACGCGCAGATAAAAACGGCTAAAGCCATGATTAGGACTTTCACCCTGCAGGGACAATGAATAAAACTGACGGTCACCGGGCTCTTCAAGTCCCAAGGGTAAACCACTTGAAAGAACAGGACCCAGGCGAAAGTCTTCACCGGTTTCCATACCGCGCAGAGCAGTCGCAGCCTGAGCTGGAAGTGTAAGCAGTGTGCACAGGCCTAGAGCTAGCACACCGGCACGGCGGTGCACAGCAACCTGCATCAGGGTGTGGCTTTTCGGACTATCACTTCATAGCCCTGTTGGGTAATTTCCTGAGCCAGAGCTAAAGCATTGTCTTCGTTTTCATATACGCCAAGCTGCAGGCGAAATCGCCCATTATCATCAACAATCAAAGGGCCATACCCCTTGGCGCTAAGCTGACCCGAAACCTGTTGCGCTTCTTCACGGCTGCTATAAGAGCCAACCTGAACCCGAAAAGCGACAGGTGTATTAGCAGCAGCTGTCGCAACAGCAGTTGGAGCAGGCGTAGCCGTACGGGCAGGGGTAGCAACGGCTGTTGCGGCCGGAGCTGAAGCTGTTTTTTGAACAGAGGCCATCGCAGCGGGGCTATTGCCTATTACGGGCGAACTGGCTGGCTGCGTGCCTGTATTGCTCGTTGCGTTACCACTGGCAGGAACGCCCAGACCACCGGCATTACCAGCTGGAGTGGGCGTCAACATCAGCTTCGGTGTATCTGTGGTTGGGAAGTTGCGCGTATTGATTTTACTGGTGAGCATATAGAAAAACCAGAAAGATCCGGTAAAGGCCAAAATCGACAAAATAATGACGATGGGCCAAAAGGGGTCAGCCTTTTTCTTCTTTTTTTTTGCTTTTTTCGGAGAAGAAGCAGGCGGTTTTGCGGGACTAGTCATGCGCTTAATTTCTACCTGTTGCGTTGCGGGATGCGGCAGCCATTGAAAATCCTACCATATTTTAGCTCCAGAAGGTGTTTTCACGCTTTGAGCATCTTATTCTGAGTCATTCTGAAATCAACTTAAAATTAACAAAAGCGCCTAGGCATAAGCAATTGTCTTTTGTCAGTCAGCAACAGGTCTTTGGTCAAGTCTTTGGTAAAGAAGGCATAGTGCTAAGTGGTACAATGAGGATTGCCGTTTCAAACCAGTTTTATGATTGAGCGTGCGCTTCATTGATTTTTAGATGTCTTCTTTAGAAAGGGACTCGCCACGTGGCTAAGGACTACCGTTATCTGCTTCAGGATCTGCAGCGTGCAGAGGATCGTACCCGCCCCAAACTTAACCCCGATCAGAAACTCAGCCTCTGTATGATCGCCCGTAATGAAGAAGGATATATCGGTGACGCCCTTAAAAGTGTTCAGGGTCTGGTCGACGAAATTATCGTTGTTGACACAGGTTCAGCTGACCGCACCGTTGAAATCGCAAAAGAAAATGGCGCAAAAGTCTTCTTTATGGAATGGCAGCATGATTTTGCTGCAGCTCGTAATGAAGCACTTAAACATGCGACTGGTGACTGGGTACTGATTCTGGATGCTGATGAACGTGTCCCTGATGATCTCAAAGATAATTTGCGCTCTCTGCTGATTCCGACTGATCAGCCGATTTCTTATCTGCTTTATATTCGCAATTATCTGCACGAAGGTGATGAAGGCTCCGTACTGGGTCACTATATGGTTCGTCTCTTCAGAAAAACACCCGAAACACGCTTTTTCGGAGTTATTCATGAGCAGCTTTACCCTAACTGGGGTGAAGTCACCATCCCCGAAAACTCATTTTTTATCAACCATCTTGGCTATTCAAAACAAGACAAAAAAGTCGATAAAATTGAAAACCGCAATCTGCCCCTGATTTTAAAAGCACTGGATGAAACACGTGGCAAAAATCCAGCACTCTACAGCTTCTATTCTTTTTATATGGGTTCTTCACTGCAAAACGCAGGCGAAGTCAAAAAATGGCTAAAAGAATCCATTGATAGCTGTCCAGATCCCCGTAAAGCAGCTCATATTCCAGTTGCTTACTTAGACTATATGCGCGTGATGTATTACACACGTGACTTTGAACCTGCAATGGAAATTGCCAAACAGGCTCTTGAGCGTGTTCCAGAAATCGAAAATTACCCCGATTTTTGGGACTTCTACGGCATTCTCTTTTTAGCTGTTCAGAACTATGATCAAGCGATTGAAGCTTTTCAGAAAGCTCGAAAACTTGTTGAAACCAAAGCTGAAGAATCGATTTTCTTTGCGACTCACACCAGCCGTATTGGTAGCTGGGGAACCTTAATGAATATGGGGCTGGCTTACGCTCTAAAAGGCGAACAGCATACGGCCCAGGACTATTTCCGTCAAAGTATTGAGGCCTATCCCTCAGAAGATAAAACGATTGTCTCTCGACGCATTGATGAGATTATGGGCAACCCTCAACTGACACAAGCTTATTTTGAAGAGCGGGTTGCAGGCGATCAGCGCAGTGAATACGATATGAAAGTCCTGTCTAATATTTATCTTAAACAGGAAATGCCCTTTGAAGCGCTGATGCTTCAGTCAGAGCTTCATGGGCCAGAAAAAACCATTCAAACTGCCTTAAGCCTTGCTCAGACTTATGAACAGCATCAGCGTTTTGATCTGGCTCGTAAAACTTATGAAGGCGTTTTATCTTTAGAACCCCAACATTTGGCCGCTCGTTTAGGTCAACGTGGTTTAGAGCTACTTGAAAATCAACAGCGTCCCGAACCAGAAGAACTGGTTCAGTTCGAACGCAGTTGTCAGACGCAGGCTGACTGGCAAGCGCTTGGCAATTTCTGTTTGCGCTTTGGTCTGCTTGAGCCTGCAGCAGAAGCTTTTAAACAAGTTTTAGTAGACAAACCTGAGGATTACGACGCAAACCTCTATCTTGCTTTAGTTGAACAAGAGCAGCAAAACACAGACGCTGCGCAAGAACGGCTGCGGCGTCTGATCAAACAAGCTCCTGAACAACTTCCGGCTTATACCCAGCTTGGCAATCTCAGTCTGTTTTTGGGACAGTTTAGTGAAGCCGAAAAGCTTTTCAGTACGGCACTTGAACTGAATACAGCACCCGATTGGTACAGTTTTTATGCACTTGGTGTCGCTTTATCTGGTCAAGAGCGCTTTGATGAAGCTGAAGTGGAGCTTGGCAAATCACTTAAATTAGCGCCTGGTCATGCTGCGCCAAATAATTTGCTGGCCTTGATCAATCAGGCCAGACAATCTGCTGGCCAGGCCTGATCCAGATTAACGGGAAATGCTAGCGCCTCCTTGTCGCTTGCTGATCGGTCCGTTGTTTAATCCGGATCTGATCGGCGCTTATGCTGATCATCCTGATGTAAAGCTTTTTATGCCGATTTCAAGCTTTACTGAAAATTATGCTTATGATCTGGTTTATGATCCCGAGCAAATTCGACATTTTAACCAGATTTTAGAAGGGCTCCCGGCTGGTTGGGAGCCCGATCTGGTGATTTGGTGGGATCCGGTTTATCAAGCTCTACCGCCTGGCATTGAAGATTGTCCATATCCCACAGCTTTGATTCCGGGTGACTGGAATCTGGCTTTTTTAAGCGTATTACAAAGTGCGCGCTGTTTTGACGCTGTTTTTGCAGATGGTCGCCTAGGGCCGATTCTCAAACAAGCAGGCCTTTCAAAAGTCTTGCACTGGCCTGGTTTTGCTTACGATTCTCGCAAAATTTATCGTGAACAGCTCACAACTGAACGGCCTTATGACATCTGCTTTATTGGCAATATGAACCCCAGCATTCATCCACGTCGCAGCCGTTACCTAGCTGAAGTGCTCAAATTGCAAAATCGCTATCGTTTGTTTTTGCGCCAAGGCGTCTGGGGTGATGATTATCGCCAGGCCCTTAACCAAAGTCGGATTGTGTTGAATTACACGATTTGCCAAGTGATGAACATGCGAGCTTACGAAGCTCCAGCCTGTGGTGCCTTACTTTTTATAGAAGCTGAAAATCAGGAAGTCAGAGAAATTTTTAGTGATGGCATTAGCTGTGTACTTTATACGGCTGACAATTTGCTTGAAAAACTTGAGTACTATCTGGAACATGAGGATAAACGGGCTCAAATAGCAGATACAGGCTGGCAAATTGTCCAAGCCTATAGCTATGAACGTCATTTTGAACGCCTGCTAACCCAGATTCCTGAATTATTATCTGGTCTAAACGGATCTCCGGCTGAGCGGCGTCCTGCCCTCAAGCAAAATCCAGTTAGACGTCGTTTACTGGCACTGAACCAAATGGCGGGTAGCAATCGCCAGGGTGCCATCCAAGCAGCGCTTTATCTTGATGAATTACGCGCTTTGATCGCAGCTGGCATTACCCAAGATCAACTCTGGGAACTCAACGCTGTCCTGGTCATGCTTTTTCCCTATCTTGATGAAAATCAGCAATTGTTGCCGATCTACAGTACTTCCCTGCAGGAGTTGCGAGACGGATTTGAAGCAGCTCTACAGCTTGCACCAGAACATCCTGTTTTGCATTATCACTTTGCCTTACTTAGCGAATATCTCAATCAAAAAGAACAAGCGCTCTGGTCTTACTCACGCAGCATTGAATTGATGGCTCAAGGTAAAAGCAGCAGCCTGCTTGAATTTAGAGATTTTATTTTACCGTTTAACAAAAGTGGACGTGGAACAGATCAAAGTGTCTTTGAATGGGAGCGGATCAGCTATGAAAGCATTGAGCAAAATATTAGCCCAGCATCCAGCTATATCCATCTACTTTGCTCTTCAATCTGGCAACGGATTGCCCAGATTTTAAGACGTCAAAATCGTTATGACAAAGCCCTGATTGCTTATCGTAATGCTTTTGAAAACACCCCCAGAGCAAGTCTTTTACTCGCCATCTGCCAACTCTATCCGTTTTTAAATCGTACTGAAGAAATCATTCCCGAGTTTAAGCGGATGCTTGAAGTACAGCCTTTGATGATCAGCTACCTTTCTGAAGTCCTGACCCCTGATCTGCTCATTCGCCATGCCGTAGAGATTAAAACATGGGTAGAGACTTATTTTCAGATTTACCCTGAACTCAAACCACTTAGTGTCTTAGCTCAACTTGTACTCTACGCTGAATCAGGTCATTCAGCACCCTGGCCCTGGAAAAATCTATTAACGGTAGATTTAAGCCCGTTTTTTTATCAGGCCCTTTGCCTTATCCTTCAGCGTTTTGAATCAAGTCTGGGACTACAAGCATTACAAGCGCTGCGTCAGCCCTGGCCCTTACAGTGGCGTTTAGCAAGTGAAGTAATCCCAGAACTCGATCAGCACTGTGGTTTTTACTGGTCAGAACACGTTTCTGCCATTATTCTAAGTGAAACAGGCTCAGATGTTGTGAGGGTCTATGATCATCCCAGTGCGCTAAATCTTTTCCCTCAACAGCAAATTGGACCTG
>CAJYHH010000074.1 GCA_913773825.1 Candidatus Sericytochromatia bacterium
CCTTCATCAATCGTCAGGCTGACTGCGCCTTCTGCACCCCAGGGCCAGAGATCCACGCTGAGTGCGGTTTCAGCCTGGGTTCCGGCTTTGAGCTCTGCACAACTCACCAGTGTTTTAGCTGTGGGAGACGCAGTTGGCGTCGCTGTTGGGGCCGCTGAACTAGCCACTGGAGTAGGCGTTGAGCTGCTTGTCGGCTGACTACTGGCTGTTGGCAGTATGCTGGGTTGAATAGTGGGATCGCTAGTTGGCTGTGATGGCTGGCCACAGGCACCTACCGTCAATAAAGTAATCAGCAGGGCAGATAAAGTCCATGGTTTATTTTGACGGGACGTTTCAGCTTTTGACATATTCAAGATTGATGACCTTTAAAAATCTGTTTTTTGCATCCGGACCGATAAATTTATTATGCATTCATCCCCCTAAATCAGCAAGAAAAGAACGAAACCCTGCCCTATCCCCATTTTTTTCTTCCCCATTTCTCTTCTGCTTTTCACCCACCACCCACCACTCACCACCCAAAACACCCCCCTGACCCCCCTCAACAGCTTAAACAAGCTATGGTATGCTGTAAGCCATGAAACGGCACACCCCTTTTCTTTCAGTCACCCTGGCCGGTCTGATGGCGTTTGCGCCTTTTCAGGCCATGGCTTCTACACCTTCAGAAGGCCCACGCTCTGTGTCTTCACAGATGCAGGCCGATCTGGATTTATCTGCTGTTGACAGCTTTACGCTGAGTCTTGATGAGCGGCTGCAAGTGGCCCAGCTTGATCGGCGTGAAGGTCAGACAATTGAAGACCTTAAACGTGACCCCGCGCGTGCAGCTTTGCTGTCGCTGCTTTATCCTGGCCTTGGTCAGCTTTATATTGGAAATGATCTGCAGCGCAGCCTGTTTATTATGGGTGGCGGGACGCTGATTATTGCGGGTAGTATTGTTGGTTTTGGCTTGTTGGCCAACCGTCCTCCAGAAGCTTCAACGCTTGGCAATTTGTTAATTGTAGGCGTTTTGGTGGGTTACCACCTCTGGAACATCCGCGATGCTTATGTTCAGACCGCCGAGTATAACAAGATGATTGAAAAACAAAGTCGTTTTAGCTGGCTGGATCAGATTCAGCTTGGTGTCCAGCGCGATACTCTCAGTCTTTCCTGGTCAAGCACGTTTTAAACGTCTCCGGTTAAACGCCTCTCAAGCTTCTGATCAATTGATTGGCTTGGCGCTTGCTGCTTAGACATGGCATGCTGAGTTTTAAACACATGTCGATCAATAGGCGAGCGAGGTTAGGGTTATGGATCGAGATCTGATTCACATTGGTGAGCTTTTTACCTGTCATACACCAGGGTTTGACGGGCCGCTACCGCTTTCGCGACTCCCTGAAGCGATTGTGATTCAGGATGCCTATCTCTCGATTCGCAACGGCCGCATTGCGGCTTATGGCCCCATGAGTGAGTATTATCTGCCAGAACCAGATATTCATCAGGAAAATCTGGCGGGTTGTACGGTGACGCCTGGTTTTGTGGATCCCCATACCCATCTGGTATTTGCAGGTACACGTGAACATGAGCTTGTTGAGCGGATTGAGCGCAGTCGCAATGTTAGCAAAGGTCAGCGCATGTCAGGTGGGATTAATTACACGGTCCGTCTGACTCGCGAAGCGCCGACTGAAGTTTTATTAGCTCTGGCTCTACAGCGTCTGGACCGGATGTTGGCCCACGGG
>CAJYHH010000075.1 GCA_913773825.1 Candidatus Sericytochromatia bacterium
ATCTGGCTTTAAACACATGGGGGGTGAGTTTGTGTTTAACAAACAGGCCCTGGCAGACATGGCATTTAACGTATTTATTCAGGGTGGTGGTGTCGTTATGCATCTTGAGCATATGTTTGGCAGCGTTTTTTTGCTGAACTTTTGACTTACACAAAGGGCAATCAAAATCTGGGGGTTCTTGTTCAGCAGGGGTGGGGTTTTCAGGATTCATAGGGCTTAATCGGGCTCCGGACCATGGAAATTAGTTTTCGGGCTATAATTTTGCAGTAACACACAGGTCCAAGGAGGTCCCGTGACACACGAACTGGCTCTGCCTTCAGAATATGTCATCGAGCGGCCAATTGGCCAGGGGAGCTTTGGCCGGACTTATCTGGCTTTTGATACTCGCACGGAATCTCCCTGTGTCGTCAAACAATTATCCTTTAGTCAGGCTGAAAGCTGGAAGTCGATTGAGCTGTTTGAGCGTGAAGCCAAAGTTCTGGCCCAGCTTGACTATCCCCGCATTCCTCAATTTTTAGGCTTTTACAGACAGAACACTGACGCTGACCAGCAGGCCTGCCTGATTCAGGAGTATATTCCGGGTCGGACGCTTAAAGAGCTGATTAACGAAGGCAAACGCTTTAACGAAGCGGAAGTGCTGGGCCTGGCTGAAGATCTGCTTGAAGTGCTGGTTTATCTTCAGGACTTTACTCCGCCTGTGATTCATCGTGATATTAAACCCAGCAATGTGATGATGTCAGACAAAGGCGAGGCTTATCTTGTCGACTTTGGGGCAGTGACTGAAAATCTGCTCCATCGCGAAGGCGGTGGCTCCACAATTGTCGGCACCTTTGGCTATATGCCCCCTGAGCAACTCGACGGCCGGGCTGTCCCTGGCACTGACCTTTATGCTTTAGGTGCGACCTTAATTTTTGCCGCTACCGGCCTGGACCCCCAGCAAATCGAAAAAGAAAACCTAAGCCTGAACTTTAGACCTTATGTGCAGCTGTCTGAAGCCTTCTGTCGCTGGCTCGAACAGCTCACTCATCCTGACTGGAAGCAGCGCTTTCAGAGTGCTCGTGCAGCGCTTGCC
>CAJYHH010000076.1 GCA_913773825.1 Candidatus Sericytochromatia bacterium
TGAGTACACCACTGCTGACAATCACCTGCAGAGCCAGAGGGTGAATCTCTTTGAAGGTATAGGCCCGGCGCTCAAAGAACAAAGCACAGTGAACCAGTTTATCGATCAGGGCTTCCCGGACACCAGCTGGTGGTTCTGGGCGCTCAGAGCCTTTAGGTGGCAAGGTCAGGCGATCAAGATAGGCGTTGATTTCATGGCGAAGCTCAGACTGCAGGTCTTTGATTTCGCCATAGAGGTCAAAATCTGCCCAATGTGTCTCAATCACGCTGGCTAACTCAGCTGGACTCAGTCGTGAAAGCTGGGCATTGAGAATGCGAGCCACCATACCCTGTTTGTCTAAGTCTTCATCTGCTTCGAGCTTGAGATTTTGCATCATTGACCGTAAACGGCCTTCGGGCTGTAGCATTAAAGCTTCACTATTAATCTCAGATTTGTATGACAGACGGGGGACATACACAATCACGGGCTTTCCCTGGCCCAGGGCAACAGAGGCTTCGCTGTCTTTGCCAAAGGTATCACCCTTTTGAGCCATATAAATCGTCAGTTTGGCGCGTTTGAGCATTAAAGCCTCGACCAGGCCTTTGGCGACGCGATCGGCAATCCAGCTCAGGGTTGGATTAAAGTAGCGAAGATGTAAGGGTGCAATGGTGCGGTCCTGGAAGACGGTTTCAACAAACGTGTTCACTGAGATAAAGTCAGCGCGCTCACGCATAGATGTCGCCACATAAACGTCCATATAGGCTTCGGTCAGATAAGCTGATAGATTTTGTTGGGCACGCTCCTGGGTTTCAGCAATGCGGGCCAGCTCTGAGTCTTCAGGCGCTAAACGATCGGCTTCGCGGCGGATTTCATCTGGGTCCACTTTAGAAAACAGCGTTTCTTCAATTTGTAAATCAGAATCAAAGGCCCGCAATAAAGTCTGAATGCGATTGAGTTTTTTGGTCGGAAAGGCCTGAATCGAACCTTCACTGTCACGTTCAATCCAAACGGCCAGTTCAATTAATTTACGCTGCAGATCGTGACGCTCACGGTTTTGGCGTTTAACTCGCTCAGCTGAGATATAACCCAGATCATCAAGTCGATCGCGGGCAATAGCTTTAATTGTCTTAAAGGCCCGGCGCTGTGTAAACAGCTTGGCGGGTATGGGCTGCAGCAGCTCAAGTTCAAGCTCAAGTTGCGATTCATCGCAGACGCTAAGAGTTTTAAAAGCCCGCCTAAACGAGCCATAAATCCGGATCGCCGTTTTCTGAAATTCATGGACCGACTGATGAAACTGGCCCACAGATAAAAAACTGCCAGAGCCTAAAAAGCGTTTGTAAAAAGCCTCGCTAACAGGCCGTTCACCATAAAACGTCAGCAGCGAATTAAAGTGGTCATGAGCCTGGACGCCACTTAAACGCGGCGCACTGACAAAGACGTTTACAGCTTCAATCAACATGACCTGAGAGATAAAATCCAGACTGTCTAAACTAAGCGGTTTACCTAACATTTCAGACAAATCATTTTCAAACTCAACAGTTTGTAAATACTGAGGATGGCTGAGCACTCGCCAGCGCTCGTCAGGAATTTCAAGCAAACGCCCTAGACTCTCAAGCTCCTCAGCACTTGGTAAACGTCGCCCCTGCTCAAGTTGGGTAATAATATTGCGATCAGAAGCGCCTAAGAGCTGAGCGAGCTTTTTCTGGGAATGCCCCAGTTCACGCCGATGCTGGGCCACCACGCGCCCAATCCGATAAATCCCCGCCCGGACATCACTCTGTTCAATGGGGGTCATCCCAAACCTCCCGATCCAAACAGGCTAGCTTGAGACAAAGACAGAGATATTTCAGGCTTGTGATCGCTCATAAATCCCTCATGACGCGCAGTTAAGGCCAGTATAACACACTCATTCTGCGGCCTCTAAACGTGACTTGACGCCATCTTAACCAGTTGCGACAATACAATATTCCAGATGTTACAAAGAAGGCCTAAAAGATGAAACAGGGATTTCGACAGATTTTGGGTGGACTGCTCAGTACGTTACTGGCTTTGCCCACCCAAGGATTTTTACAAGCTGCTCAGGCCCAAACAAAAAAGGCTTATCCAAATGAGCAGACCTCTGTAGAGCAAGTCCCTGAAACGCAAATGTTTCAGCGTAAAGGCATAGCCTTTTATCAGCGTCAGCCTGACTATCCCCTGACTCGCGTTTTACGACAGGTGATGATACAGGCTCTGCCCCGTTTTGATTACCCGCTGCTGCGTCAGGCTGATGACGCAAATCTGCTCGACTTTTTTAGCCAGGTCAAAGCTTACCAGCAGGAGCATGCCGGTGAGATTGCAGCTCATCGCCAGGCCCCTGATGAAACAATTAAGTTTGCCGATCAAGTGATTACCTGGAGCGAAACTCTGGCAATTATGAACGCAGTACTGGCTTTTTCAACTGACTGGTCATTTACACCGATTAGCCTGAGTGCGCCGATCGCAACCGAAATACGCGAAAACGCATCGGGCTCTTTTATCGGAGCGCCATCTGCAAATGTCTATCGCGAGATCGTGACCCGGATTGAAGAAGTTGAAGATAAAGAAACCAAGAAAAAAGTCGAAAAAAAAGTTCGTTACCTGATTTATTTTCGGGTTGAAGAACAAAGCACCGTCAGACTACGGCTCGGGCTCTATGATCTGGCCGGCAGCCAGGCCCAACTGCTGCGAACCTGGCGTGATAGCTGGGATTTAAGTATCTCTGATAATCAGCATTATATTACCCGCTCTGACGCAGCAGCGGCCTCGCTCAGCATCAGTGATGACCGGAGCGGAAAAAGCTATACACCTCGCCTGAATAACGCCAGTCAGATTGAAAACCTGCCGCGTTTTCAGCGGATGTTGCGCCAGCAGGCCGATCGGCGCTTTATGTCACGGGCGAGCTATACGCTGGATCATGAAGGAGCCTGGAGTTCACTGATTCAAAGCCTGAAACAAATGGACAGCCTGGCGTTAAAAGGCCAGGTCAGCCAAATTGGCCATCCTCGCGATCCAGAGCTGATCACGCTTGATTTTGGCGCTGAAACACCTTACTCCCTTAATCAACGGCTCCGTGACGCTTACAGCTTATACGAAACCCGCATTATTGACGGTATCCCGCAACAGGTCGAAATTGGCTTTGGGCGAGTTCGACGGATTGGCGACCAGACAGCGCTAGTTGAGCCCTTACTGCTTAAACGCCCCGCTGAACTTGGCGATCTGGTTAAAGAAAATCTGATCGGCAACGCCTCATTACAGATTGGCCCTCAGCTTCTGTTTACGCCTCGTGGCCCTTATAGCCTGCTATATATTGGCGGAGAATTTTTTGAGCATTTGTTAAGCGCCAAAGAGCTGAATCAACGGGCAACAAACGCTGGCCTAAGTCTGGAAGACTACCAGCAAAACCTGCGGCCTGACTGGATCGATGAACAGTCGATTACCATGGGTCTGGCTTTAGGGCATTCACTTCAGCGGCGTGTCTTTACCGGTGAAATTGACGTCGGCTATGTAATCAAACAAGCGCATCAGCAATGGCTCTGGAGCGGCGGCTTAATTGGCAGCTTTTTGGTTTTTCGCTCCAGTACCGAAGAAGCAGATCCAACCGAAAGCCTGGTTGGCTTGGGCATTGGCCCTAAACTGGGCCTGACCTGGCAATATTCACCTACCATGCTGTTTGCGCTTACTCTAGGCGGCAGACTTGCACTGCCTTACGAAGCCAGCGCATTGAGTCTGGAGTTACTCTTCAATGCCCAGTGGTGAGTCAGGCGTATCAGCCGCTTCGGTCTGTTGTTCTTGCCGTTCTGGCAGCTCAGGTGCAGGCAGATCAAGATCTGTCTCTTCACTTGATTCTGTCGGCCCTGCAGCTTGCTCCAAAAACACACTTTCAAGCGAGATTCGCCCCTGACGGGCATGGCGCAAATCTTGCAAGACAGACTCAGCGGCACGGCGCATATCGCCACTGCCACCATGCTGCAAATAACCGCGCTGGACGCAAAGTTCTTCTAAGCGAATTTCTTCGTTGTCGTAGAGCTTAAGTAAGGTGCCAGGGAACTGTTCACGAATCAGATCTAAGCCTGCTTCAGCAATCAGGGCGGGGTCAGCGGCATATTCACTAATTGAGCCAATCAGCGCCAGCTTTAAAGCCAATGACTGATCTTCAAACTTAGGCGGAATCACGCCCGGTGTATCAAGTAATTCCAGATTTTTACCTAAGCCAATCCACTGGGGAGCACGGGTGACGCCGGGTTTATCGCCAACTTTGAGTGAGCGTTTTTGAACCAGCGCATTGATTAAAGACGACTTGCCCACATTGGGCAGGCCCATCACCATTGTGCGCAGTTTACGCGGCAGACGACCGCGTTTTTTCATCTTCTGACTCAGTTCTACGTGAAGTTTATCTAAAGCGCTTTTGAGCTCAGGCAGACCTTTGCGCTGGGGCACGTCTAAAGCCACGGCTGTAAAGCCTCTTTCAGCCCAGTAGGCAATGGCGCGTTTGACATTATCATGCGGCGCTAAGTCAATTTTATTGATCACAATAATCCGCTGCTTATGGCCCGCCACTTCATCGACAAAGGCAAAATGTGAAGAAATGGGCATCCGTGCATCCACAAGTTCAATTACACAGTCGACCATCGCGACTCGTTCGCGCAGTTCGCGCAGGGCTTTAGCGATATGTCCGGGATACCACTGAATTAATTTTTCCATCTCATTTATGCCATTTCAAATCTTTTCGTTTTTTACCGGTTTACATCAGAACGCCGTTTGTCCTTTTAGACAGGGCAAACGGCATCCTGAAAATAATTCGCCAGGGCTTAACGCTCCAGCTTAATTTCCGCCATTTCATTGCGGATCAGCGGATGCATCTGCTGGCCTTTGACATAGGGCTGAACCAGCTTGTACTCCACGTTGGTGTACAAGAAAATCCAGGGCGCATCGTCGACAATTTGGGTTTCAGCTGCCTGATAAAGCTTTTCGCGCTTGGCCCAGTCCGTGGTGGTACGAGCTGTGTTTACCAGCTTGTCGACTTCAGGGTTATGGTAGCTGGTTGAGTTATCCTGGCCGATGTTTTTACTGCTAAACAAGGTCCAGAGGTAATTATCCGGATCGGGATAGTCAGCGGCCCAGCCAAATCTAAACAGCTTGGCTTCACCTGGGATCAGCTTGCCGTCAGCACCCACTTTAGGTTTGACCTTTTCAATATACGAAGCCCATTCCAGTGAACGCACATCAATATCGATGCCAAGCTCACGTAAATCAGCCTGCACAGCCGCACCCAGCATGGCATAAATCGCTGACTGGTTATGCCAGAAGCTCATTTTAAACGGTTTGCCGTTTTTATCTAAAATGCCGTCACCGTCCGTGTCTTTCCAGCCGGCCTCAGCCATTAAGGCTTTGGCTTTTTTCAGATCATAGGGGTAGGGCACAGGGCGATCATCTTTAAAACCTGGGAAGCCATGGGGCAAGACACCACGCGCCGGAATTCCACGGCCATTGCGCACCACGTCAATAATCTTGCGTTTGTTAATGGCGTAGTTAAACGCTTTACGCACGGTTTTATTGTTAAAGGGCTCGCTGGAGGTATCCATGCCAATGTACTGAATTGTCCACTCGCGGTCTTTAATAATCTGAGACTTGCTCTGATCGTTTAAGCGCTCAAGTTTGCGGATTTGCTCGTTGCCAATAGCATTGAGTTTTTTGTCAGACAAAATACGGTCAAAGCTGGCAGCGGGGATCGGGGGCTCAAGATGTTCAAGCTCGCCGTTTTCAAACCACAGCAGACGGATGTTTTCATCAGGGACAATATAAAAACGCAGCTCGTCTAAATGGGGCTCACCCTTAATAAAATAATCCGGGTTTTTCACCAAGGTGATTTTCTGATTGGGCTTCCATTCTTTTAGACGGAAAGGACCTGTGCCCATGGCGTGCTGACTAAACTGATCTCCCCATTTTTCGACTTCTTCATGCGGCACCACGTAGTAATAAGACATGGCTAAGACATGTAAAGCAAAGGGAATGACGTCTTGCAGCGTCAGTGAAACCGTATATTTGTCGATCACTTTGACTGAATCCAGCGAGACTTTTTTACCGGCTTTGCACGCTTCCTGATAAGCATCTAAGCCTTCTAATGCCAG
>CAJYHH010000077.1 GCA_913773825.1 Candidatus Sericytochromatia bacterium
AAGATATCTTCGAGCGTCTTGAAGACGCCGTTGACAAATGTAATACGGCCGCCAACATTATTATGGGTATCATCCTGAAATATGCTTGATCCGCTTTATCTTCTGATAGCGGTCGTCGTCGTTGCCCTGATATTTGACTATATCAACGGTTTTCACGACACGGCCAATTCGATTGCAACGGTTGTCTCAACCCGCGTACTCAAACCCACTCAGGCCGTCAGCATGGCTGCAGGTCTAAACCTAGTCGGCGCCTTTTTAGGCGTTGAAGTTGCCAAGACCATTGGCAAAGGCATGGTTGATGCTTCAGCCGTGACCCAGATTACGGTTCTGGCAGCTTTGCTGGGTGCCATTGTCTGGAATTTGCTAACTTGGTATTACGGCATTCCCTCAAGCTCGTCACATGCTCTGATCGGTGGACTCTGCGGATCAGCAGCTGCTTATAGTGGCTTTAATACTCTGCATCTGGACGGTTTAAGGGATAAAGTCTTTATTCCAATGATCGTTTCACCTGTGCTGGGTTTAATCATCGGCTTTGTGGTGATGTCGATTTTGTACCATCTGCTGTTTAAAGCCAAACCTGGCTTTGTCAGCCGCTGGTTCTCAAAAGCTCAGCTGGCTTCAGCTGGCTTTATGGCTTTAAGCCACGGTTCAAATGATGCTCAAAAAACCATGGGGATTATCACCCTGGCCCTGATCAGTTACGAAGCCAGCAAAACCGGCGTAACAACCAATGACTTTCACGTCCCGCTCTGGGTTGTAATTTCTTGTGCGGTTGCAATGGGTGCAGGTACGCTGGCAGGTGGCTGGAAAATCATTCATACCATGGGCTCTAAAATGATCAAACTGCAGCCCGTTCACGGCTTTGCGGCTGAAACATCTGCAGCATTAATGATTTTAGGTGCATCCCATATGGGTATGCCTGTCAGCACCACCCACGTCATTTCGACTTCGATTATGGGAGTAGGTGCCGCTAAACGCTTCTCAGCCGTTCGCTGGGGTGTGGTTGGCAGCATTGTCTGGGCCTGGGTTCTGACCTTCCCACTGTCATTTATTCTGGGAGCAAGTGCATTCTATCTGCTCGATATTGTGTTCTAGACCCCACACAGTTTTAATTTTTGTTACAGTCCAAAGGCGCTTCTGACATCAGAAGCGCCTTTCGGGTATGATGAACACATTCCTGTTGATCAGCCGGGGGCCTTATGGATCTGTCAGCTCTGCAGCAGCACAGCCGCTCTGAACATCTTCATGCGCGACATCAGAAAGCCGATAAACTCTACCGCTTAGGGACTGAATACATTAAGCGAGCCAGTGAAGATAATCCCAACGATCCAGATCGCGCTTTATTGCGTAACGCCGTGCGCTGTTTAAGTGCATCTATCGAAAACAACCGTAAAGATCCACGCCCGTATTTACAAATGGCTTATCTGTTTTTGCTAACCGGCAATAGCCGCAAAGCCATTCGCTATGTCCAAGAATCCCAGCGTCTGCAGCCAGACAATCCACGCGCCAAACAACTGTTAGCCCATGCCCAAAAACAAGCCAGTCACGGCACCAAAAAAGCTGTTGCGGCCGCACGAGCAGCAGCGCCATTAAATCCAGCTTTAATGGGTCAGCGCCGTCAGGCGTTTATTGAAGAACTCAGCTCGACCCTGGAGCAGGCTTTTAGAGAACTCCCCGGCCTGCAGCCCACCTGGGTCAAACCTGTTTTAGACGGTTATCGCAAAGTCCAGGATGAATACAATCAGACTTATAATCGCCTCTGTAAACGACTCGACCAGCTTGAGCAGCATATGGACATTCAGGATCTGGACCGCGAACTGCAAAAGCTTGAAGTCACGTTAAATCGCCTAGATGATATCTGTGAGCTGTCAGGCCAGATGGTGGCCTTGTTTCAACGAATTGAACATCTACGCAAGCTGCTTGAGCATCAACTCAGCGCAAACCGCGCTCAGGCTCTACCCCAATCAGAAGTTCAAGCCCTACTTGATAAATACCAGCCTGTTTGTGACGAGCTAGCTGATGATCTCGATACGTTAGAAGGTTCCGGTTTTGACATCTCGGCCCTGATGCCAGGTTATGACGCTTTGATTCTGACTTTTCAACAGCTGGATCAACTGATTCACTAGAAATTCACTAAAAACACTTGAGTTTTTATGCTCTGAGGATCTGACAACCCACGCCTGTTTCTAAAAGGAGTTGCCATGAATATTTCAAATCGCCCGCAAATGACACCTATGAATCAGGTCCAGGCGCCCCGGCAAGCCCCACCACCCGTTAAAGCCGAAAAAACCGAGCAGCAAAACAAACTTGAAGCGCCCAAGCCCTCTGCGAGTGACGCAGTCATTCAGACCCAAGAAGACAAAACCGAACTTGTCGAACAACTTGATAGCTCAGAGCCCTTAGATACCTCTGTTCCAGAAGCTGACACCGAAAGCACCGGGCTTGAAAACGAACCGCTTGAATCTCTGGACTCCGCAGCTGAAGACCTCGGGATTGAAATTGAAGAGCCCGAAGGTGAAGGCGAAGTTGAAGAAGAAGCTGAACTTGAAGATCTCGCTGAAGATAGCGAAATTGAAGAAGAAGAAGGTGAAGGAGAGTCAGAGGGAGATGACGAAAGCGGAGCTGAGCCCGACGAACAGGGAAAATCCAAACGCAGAGCCGCTGATGACGAAGAAGAAGAGCAAGTAGACCATTCACGCAGTTAAAAGCGCCAAAAAAGCCGAATTTGCAAAATCGTCAAGCCTCTGTCTTAAGCTTTTAATACTTCTTTGATATCGATCTTGATATAAATCAATTTACACGGTGCATGAATTTGGCTAAGATAGAGTAAATCTTGCTAAAGGAGTGGGACAAAAGCGCAGTGGACAACGGTTTGCAGGAACTTCGCTCCTTTTTGGAAAGCGCCGATCTTAAAGTTCAGCAGCAGCAGCAGGATCTGATGATTGAGTTTCAGGATGGCACCACCATGCGCCTGAGCCTGCTGGAAGATCCCGAGAACAATAATCAGCGCTACGTCCAGTTTTTAATGCCCATCGGTGTGGAAATTCCCGATCAGCATTATTTACATGCCGCTCAGGTAATCGCTGAATTTAATCATATGTCTCCCTTAGGGATCTTTAGTATTTCAGAAGCCTCACAGCCCTACTTTGACTATCACTTTCAAGTACCCGCTCACGGCCACTGCCATCTGAGTCTGTTAGAAGCGATTCAGCTCAGCTATTTATTTGCGGGCCGCCTGCTTGAGTTTTTACAGACTAAGCTCAGCGAATGGGTTCGCCCAAGTTTACGCCCCCAGGTCGCGTAGGGCTAGTAGCAGGTGGCTTGTTGACAGTAGTAAACAGTAACTAAAGAAGAAAAATCAGATAGAAAAAAGCCCCTGAAAATGAGTTT
>CAJYHH010000078.1 GCA_913773825.1 Candidatus Sericytochromatia bacterium
CCTGTTTCAGGAAAGCCACTGCTTTTACGCAGATACTGACAATAGCGTAGATCCGCTTCAAGTCGCGTCAAGGTTTCAGCCGCGTTTGCTTCTAGACCTTCATCTGCCAGCCAGCCAATGGTCTCAGCCAGCACCCGGACCAATTTTGCCTGGTAAGCCGTATCAGCGTTCTGAGCCTGCAGGGTAAGGGTTTCGACAAAGCCCTGCCCAGCTTTAACCTGTTCAAAGACCCAATCAAGCCATTGACGGCTCAGGTAGCGCACGGGCCGATTAGCTAAAGACATCCAGCGGCGGTGAAAGCCTTCTAGCTGACTGCCGGTTAAGGGCGTACCTGAACGCAATTGACGCTCATAACGGCCTAAGTCTAAATAAGCCAGCAGCGTGCGGATTTCACTACGCTGATAAAAAGGCACCGACCCGACTATTTTATAAGGAATTAAAGCTTCAATCAGCGCTTGCTCCAACCAGGGCGTCTGGGCATACAGCCTGACCAAAATCGCCTGTTGCTCCATGCGATAGCCACTCTGGCAAGCCGCCATAATATCCAGGGTTAATTGACGCGCCTGGGCTCGCTCATCGCTGACAGAACGGACCTGAGTATGGCCATCAAACCCACGCGTTAACAATAACTGTTTGGGCTCACGCTGCTGATTATGCACAATAATACGATTCGCCAGCGCCAAATGAGAGGCTCTGGAGCGAAAGTTTTCACGCAGCAAGTACTTTTTGGCCGCATAGCGATGAGGAAAATCGAGAATAAAACGCGGTGAGGCCCCACGCCATTCATAAATGGTCTGGTCATCGTCGCCAATCACCATATAGTTACGATGTTGAGCCGTTAATAAGTCCAGCAGTTCGTTCTGGACGGCATTAACGTCCTGAAACTCGTCAACTAAAACACAATCCCACTGCTGCTGAACTTCGGCTAATAATTTTTCATGCCGTGACAGTACTTCCCAGGCACTTAACAACATATCATCAAAAGTAATTAGACCCAGCTCCCGGCGCATCTGCTCAAAAATACGGTAGAGCTCAGCATAAAAAGGCAAATGTTCAGGTGCCTCAGCCCGTTTAACCAAAGTCATTGCCTGAGCGGGCAGCTTAAGCTGATCAGGATCAGGATAAGCAAAATTGCCTTTACAGACACCAATAAAGCTTAAAAAATCCTGTTCATCCAGATTAGGCGGCAGCTCCAGACGCTGAGATCGGGCCCGGCCGAGCGCTCGTTTAAGCAGCATTTTTTCTGAATTCCCAGAGTCTTCACCGCCCAGGTCAAGTCGCGGCATCAGACCAGCATCTACTGCCCGGCGTAAAATCTGCAAACCAATTGAATGAAGGGTTGCAACCTGAACATCCTGACAAGCACTGTGGGAGTTTAAGGCCAAGCGAATATCTGCAACAGTAGCACGGCTAAATGAAGTCGCCAGAATTCGGCGCGGTGTATAAACCCCTTCGCGGACAAGCCGCGCAATGCGATGCACCATGGCCGTGGTTTTACCAGCTCCAGCCACAGCAAAAACAAGGGCTGGGCCTGAGTTATGAGCCACAACCTGTTGTTGTTCGGGTGTAAGAAAAATGTGCGCCATCGCACAACAGTGTAGCGGCTTGGGATCGCGCTTGGCTATGGGAAAGGGGGGGTGGGTTTAAAGACGAAGAAAGAACCATGCCCAATATAAAACTCAAAGCGACTGCTCTAAAAAACAAATTAAGATTTTGTCTGGATTCTGGTTCATTAATCCTTTTTTTATGCTTGTTCTCCTACAATCGAGGATACGGTGAATCGGAAGGAGTCCGAAAACGATGAAGAGAATCAGAAAAATGGGTTTAGCTGTAACAGCTGCCATTGCTCTGGGCGTAGTCGGTGGAACCGCTATTGCCAATCAGGAAAACCAGCAGTACCAGCTTGCCCAAAGCAGCACCACTAACACAACGATAGAACAAAAAACCGAAGTCCTTCCTGATGTGCCTGAAACAGGTCTAAGCTCATCTGACATCACAGCTGAGACAAGGTCTAAAACCCAGACCGATGTCTATCGCAATGAAACCACTGTGCTTAACGATGTTGATGCCAACGACATCGATGAAAATGACGCTGAAGTTGCGAGTCTCAGTCTGACCACCCTGCTGATCTTCGGGCTACTGGCTTTTGCCGTAGTTGCGATTGTGGTGGCTCTGAGTCGGCGCGAGCGTCCTGTCATTTAAAGGTCTATCGACCTTTGACAGGAGGGGACGGGCCCAGGAACCCGACTCCGAGTGCATCAGCCGGTCTGATTAAGTCATTTGCTTTTGAGCAGGAACTTACAGACCGGCTGATTGCATTTAAAGCCGAATTTCGTAAAAGCGGCCAGCAGCGCCCGCATCAGCAGAACTGGTGGCGGTTACATAGAGAATCCGGTCCGTACGGCCAAAGCTAAAATCCGTAATATAAGGCGTCGGAACGGTTAAGGTAGCCAGAGCTTTACCGGTCATACTTGTAACCAGGATGCGACCATCTCCTGGTAAAGCGATATAGAGATGATTTTGAGAGTTGACAGCCAGCGCACCGGGCCAGGGATCTTCACTCGCGCCTGCAGAGGGCTGATAAATATCTGCAATCCGTGTAACCAGCTGGGGATTACTTAACTGTCCTGGCTGGACATCATAGCGACTAACCGTACGGGTTAAACCTTCAGAAACAAATAAACCGGTTCCATCATTGCTTAAAACTAAGCCAGCTGGATAGTTCAATTTGCTTGCAACTACCGTCAGGCTTGAACGGCTGGGTGAAAGATAATAAATCCGGCCCTTACCCCGAGCAGATTCTTCTAAGCGATCACTGTTTGCTACCGCCAGATAAGTGCCACCGCGACTGTCCTGAACCATGGCTGTGACGCCACTGAGGTCTAAACTCGGTGTATTGCCAACATTCCGCACTAAGCCTACTTCTTCTGCAGGCCGGGGGAAGGTTTCCATAATCTGGCCCATCGTGTTCATGACCAGCAGGCGAGGGTTGTTGGTACAGGCCAACAAAAAATGCTGGTCGCGTGTTGCCACCAGACTAGAAGGCTCACAGCCACTTAACTGAGTTAAAGAATGTAATTGTTGCTGATCCCAGAGCAGCACGTTGCCAAGTGCCTTTTGAGTCACAACAGCCTGACGGCCGAGCCACAGGACCTGGCTGGGCTCAGCACCAATTGCGGCAATTTCACGCACAACGGGAGCTGCAGTAGCAGAGGTAGACAGACTAACTGCCAGAACGAGCGCAGTCAGAACAGGCTTAAACAGAGGCTTGAGCATGCGGAACACTACTTTCTGATGGCGATATACCCGAATTATACTCTCTCAGGGCCCTATCAGCCAGTCAGGGACTAATTCAGGTCAGGCTTACGCGGCTTGCCTGTGTCGATAAGTTCTTTTAAACTACTCAGCAACTTGTAATAGCGAGCGCTTTTACACGCACGAGTACACTCACCAGAATCCAGAACAAAGGATATTGATCCGATGCAGGTACTTGGTCTTGATGTTGGTAACGGCAAAGTCAAATGCTGCTGGATCAATTGGCAAGGCAGCTGGGAAAACAGCCAGATTGTCTGGGATTCTTTACCCTTACCCAATAGCCAGAACCGCCGGCAGGATTTTGAGTCTGGTTTACCCTTTCAACTGCTTAACTTTAGCGAAGATCAAGCAATCTCGTTTAAACAGATCAAACAGATCGTCAGCTGCTGCTCTCATTCATTTTCTTATCAGCCCTATTCTGAATCGATTAAACATCTGGGGCTGATTCTTCAAGACTTTTTTTCTGAACACAGCCCCCAGCTGGTTCGCGCAGATGGTAGCTTAACCCCGGTTAATCAGCTAAACAGTCTGAGTGAGCATGAACTTTATGCTTATACCTTTACGAATTTTTACGGTTCCGCTCTGCTGGGGAGCCGTTTAATCAACAACGGCTTATCATTAGATCTAGGCACCACAACCCTGGATATCATCCCAATTATCAAGGGCCAGATTGATCCGGCTGGTCTGGCTAAACCGGCTGATTATCTGCGTTATCGTTATAGCCATGGCCGGATTCACTGGCTTGGCCTGACGATTATTCCCCTCAGTGCGCTGGCCAGTCATGTGCCTGTAGGCGATCAGCTCTTTCAGACTGTGCCTCGTCCTTATCATAGTGATCTGCTGTTTGCTTATAACAATCAGGACTCTGAGTTGCTACAGCGACATGCCTATGGACAGCGTTTTCCAGACGCCATCACCAGCCGCCAGCGCTTAGCCCAATTTATTGGGCTCGATGATCAGATTGCAAGCGAAGCAGAGATTCAGCAGGTTCGCGATTTTCTCTATGATCGTCTGTTAAACCGCGTCGCAACTGAAATTGCTGCCGTCGCAAAAAATAATTTTGAACAGCCTTTAAATCAAATTCCGATTGCCAGCTTTGCACTTGGCGAAAGTTTAGTGCTTAAACCGGCTTTAATTCAGGCGGGATTTAACCCTGAACTGATTAAGACCCTACCGCTTGGTCGTGAGCAAGAGCTCTGGAGCGCTTCTTCAGCTTTTGCCATGGCTTTATTAGCCCTTGAGCAAGAGTTGGGTCACCCTGTCGCACTAGAATCCGCCAGTCCTAAGCCAGGGATCTAGCAACTCATCACAAACCACCCGCTATAATACATCTATGGCTTTGCAGACCCGTTTTGGAACCCAACAACCTGATCAGGAATATCGCTTGCGGCCCAGCGCTTATGCGCTGCTGCTAGACGAACAGGGCCATCTGGCCGTGGTTGAAGCCCCTGACGGTTATTTTTTACCTGGCGGTGGCATTAAAGCCGGTGAGTCCGCTAGTGAAGCTGTCTTGCGAGAAATCAGCGAAGAAACCGGCTATGGTGCTCATTTGCTTTGGTTACTCGCAGAAGCTGATCAATATATTGATCAATTCCTTAAACGCAGTTCTTTTTTTCTGGCTGAAGTTGACCCTGATCCTGAAGCTCAGGGCGAATATACCGTTTATTGGCTGTCTCCCGAACAAGCTCGCCAACGCCTTACTTACGAAAGTCATCGCTGGGCAGTTGAACGCTTTGCGCCTTATTTAGCAGCCTGATTAAAAGACCAAAACACACAAAGCCCGCTGATTAAGCGGGCTTTACGGACTTTAAAAGTCTAGTTGTCTAGCTTTAAAAAGCTGATTTAGTTAATTTTACCTTTAACGCGACCGTCTTTAATATCATCAGCCAGATCAGCGGCCGCATCTTTTAGATCTTCAGCAGCATCTTTAACCAGATTGCTAAACTTATCGGTTTTAGACTGCTCGGTAAAATGATCGCGAACAAAGCGTTTAGCGCTTTTGCTGACATCACGCGCTACGCGACCATCTTTGAGATCATCAACAAACTCTTCGATTGCTTCCCCAGCCTGTTTGCCAAACTCTTCGATTGCTTCCCCAGCCTGTTTGCCAAACTTTTTGACGCTGTCAAAGGCTTTTTCCTCGGGGGAATGTTTGTAGTGTTCTTTAACGCCTTCTTTTATTTTGCTGCCGGTTTCTTTGACTTTGTCGAGCACATCGTCATCAACCAGACAGACCGCTGCAGCCGCAGCACCACCCATCGCTGTAGCAGCTGCGCCAATCGCTATTTTTTCAGCAGGGTTTAAAGTGGCTTTTTCTCCGGCCTTTTTTTCATTCATCGACTGAGAAAGCTTGTCAGTTTTGACCTGGGTTTTGTTTTCGACTGCTTTATCAACAGGTTTAAGCTGTTTTTCAAAGCTGGGCTGAGTGGGTTTAATATTCGGCATCGGAGAATCCTTTCGAGTTAGAACACTTGATCAAGATATCGGAGACACCAAATAATCTGTGTCTGTAAGCAACAGGATTTGACTTACACTTAATACGCATTTAACAATTCAACCGACAATCCCATTGAGCCCCTAAAAGAGCTGTGTTAGAATAGCATCTGAATTTAATGCTGATGTAGCTCAGTTGGTAGAGCAACGGTTTCGTAAACCGTAGGTCAGGGGTTCGACTCCCCTCATTAGCTTTTTTCTTTTTTTTGGCGTCACCCAGGCTAGGCAAGGTTGCAGACATCATGATACTTCGCTTTCTGATTCGTCGTATGGCCCTGATGGTGGTTATTCTCCTCAGCGTTTCTGTGATTGTATTTGGCGCTGTGCGCATGATTCCCGGCGACCCCGCCCAGTTAATTCTAGGTGAGCGCGCCACTGAAGAATCCCTGACTCGTTTACGGGCCCAGCTTGGTATCGACAAGCCACCGGTTGTGCAGTATGGAATTTTCCTTAAACGTGTTGTTACTGAAGGCAGCCTGGGCAATTCGATTGTCACAAACAATTCTGTGATTCAAGAAATCGGACAAAAATTTCCTGCGACCATGGAACTTGCCTTTGGTTCCATTATCATTGCGCTGTTAATTGGCGTGACAACGGGTATTCTAGCAGCAGTCTATCGCAATTCCTGGATTGACAATCTCAGTATGGTCATGGCCTTAACCGGGGTTTCGATGCCGATTTTCTGGCTAGGCTTATTGCTGATGATGATTTTTTCGGCTTATCTGGGCGTGGTGCCTTTATCTGGCCGATTAAGCATTATTACAGATATTGAGCCGGTAACAGGCTTTTATCTCATCGACAGTCTCTTACAAGGTAATGGCTGGGCATTTATTGATGCTCTGCATCATCTAATTTTGCCAGCTGTCACCCTCGCCACTGTTCCCACCGCGATTATTGCCCGTATGACTCGCGCCAGCATGCTGGAAGTGCTTGAGCAGGATTATATTAAAACCGCTCATGCCAAAGGCGTTGCCAAGCTCAAAGTTGTGTTGCACCACGCGCTACGCAATGCAGCAATCCCCATTACAACAATTGCGGGTCTTCAATTAGGTTTGTTGCTCAGCGGCGCGGTTCTAACTGAGACAATCTTTGCCTGGAACGGACTGGGCTCTTACGTTGTCAACGCGGTTAACGCCCGAGACTTTCCAGTTGTTCAAGGCTGTGTGCTTTTCTTTGCTTTTATGTTTGTACTGGTGAACTTACTGGTAGACATGAGCTACTTCATTCTTGACCCGCGTATTCGCGATAAAGGAATGTAAGGCAAGAGAAAACTTAGGGCCGCAAGATACAGAACTTAAACTAGAACTTTCTCTAGTAATTAAATCTTTAATCCTTTGGTTCTTTAATTTCTCTTCCAAAAAGCAAAACACCCCTGGCGGGGTGTTTGGTAATAGTTAGGGTTTTTCCGCGTTAGCGGGATTCCACTTTAAAGCGAATCGCGGTCCGCTCTTCTCCATTAATCAGAATGTCCGAAAAAGATGGGGTGCAGATTAAATCCACACCGGCTGGAGCCATGTACCCCCTGGCAATGGCGATTGCCTTGACCGTTTGGTTGATTGCGCCAGCGCCAATGGCCTGCAGCTCACAAACCTTCCGTTCACGGATCACGCCGGCTATGGCACCTGCGACAGCAGAAGGCTGAGATGAGGATGCGACTTGCAATATCTGTACCATAAACCTATATTCGCTTTCTATTAAAAATTCTAGACGTTTATTTAGTCTGTCCTGATTCTAACACGCGGCTCTTTGTCACTTTCAACGGGTTAGCATGCAGCTTTAATGCGCTTCTAATACACGTCGCTTATTCCTTTAATACAAATCTTAGTTTAGCCGCCAGCAACAAACGCCAAAAGCGCCAGTCTTTTGTCATCAAACTCCACAAACCACCGCCTCTTTTGGGCTAGGACTGTGATCCCTCCCCTTTTTGCAATGGCAGATGGGTATGCTATTATTTTATGCAGTCCGAAAAGCAGCCACCTGTTGTTGAAACCGTTTCATCACAGGGCACGTCTGTCATCCAAGCGCAATTAAGCGCAATTAAGTCATCCGTACTGTGTCACCATTTACGTAGAGGAGCCACCATGACCGTTATGAAACGCTATCTTGCCATGGCAAGCGCGGCATCCCTTCTGATCACCAGCTGCCAAACCCCGCCGCAAGTGACAATGGACGTCTACCGCCTAGAAGGCAGTGTGATGGTTCCCAAAGACGACACTTCGATTAAGCCAGCCGAACAACAGACCTTTAGCGCAGCAAGCCTGCTGATGCCGAATGCCGAAGCCGCAACCGGACTCGTTAATGTCCCGGCAGGTGTCGAAGTCCGTTTAATTCGGATTGACGATCAGGGACGCCCTGTTTCAGCTGAGCCTTTGGCTCGCACCATTACAGATGGCAACGGTCACTATAAGCTCGATATTCCAACTTCTCAGATCAGCCTGCCTTCTACCCAGCTTGTGCTTG
>CAJYHH010000079.1 GCA_913773825.1 Candidatus Sericytochromatia bacterium
ACCAACATCTGGGACAAAGCTGCTTTCAACGTCAGCTGGAACAGCGATGACAGCGAAGCAACCTTCACCTTTAAAGAAGAGCGCGCTCTGCCTTCTGACAAAGACAGCGACAAGGTTCCTGACTATGTCGTGACCTTTACCAAGCTGACCAACAACAGCATCAAGGACAAAGCGGGCATCAGCCGTAGCTCTGACTACTTCAAGCTGACCGAAGGCAACTTCGAACAGTCCTACAAATTCACCATCACCACCGACACCACTAAGCCGCGTCTGGATAGCATCGTTGCTCAGACCGACGAAAACAGCGGTGCTACTTCTGAAGGTGACGTGATCCGCGTTCGTTACAACGAGCGTATGGTTCACTACACGCTGGACCGCACCATTGCGGGTGGTATTAACAACGTAGCGAGCCAGGCTGCTGGTGCTGTAACCGATTCCCAGCTCAACGGTGGTGTTAATGAAACCATCTCTGGTGAACAGGCTGCTGGCAACTACATCGTTCGCGTTATCCGTGGTGCAACTACCCCGATCTCTTCGACCACCTGGGCTTCTCTGGGCGGCCGCGCGATCTTCGACACCACCGACCCCACCCACAAGACTGTCCTGCTGCTGCCGGGCCGTACTTCTGGCACCCGCACTGCTGCTGGCACTGTAGCTAACAACGAAACCTTAACTGGTACCTTCTTCTATACAGATGGTACTTCTGAAGCTGTTTCTGGCACCGTGACCGGCACTGACTTCACGAACGTTGCTGCTGCTCTGAACGGTCTGACCGGTGGCGCTGGCTTCACTGTAACCCAGCTGAGCAACGCTGCTGCTGCTGTTGAAGCGGCTGACACTTATACCGTAAGCATGGCCGCTAACGCGATGCGTGGTGGTAAGACCGTTCGTTACGCTGTATTCAACGGTGGTACAGCAGCTCAGGATTTAGGCATCTCTGCTAGCAGCCCGCTGACTCTGTATGGTGGTACAGCAGCTGGTGGCCGCGCCAACCTGTACCTGCCTGGCGACAACGTTGTTGTCGAAGCTAACACCACGATCGTTGATCCCGCTGGCAACACCGTTGACAGCGCTGGTGATGACGCTTCTGCTAACGCCAGCTAATTCCTGACTCTGGCTCTCTCGCGAGAGAGCCAGGATTTAGAACAAGCAGGTTTATTCATCTCCTTTACAGGCCCCTTCGGGGGCCTTTTCATTTGCAAACTTTTACTTAATTAAGGGTGTCATAGGTTTGTTTGTTTTTACTCTCAGTTATCTGGGTGTTTGAGCATACTCTAGGTGCTTGTAAGCTGTCATGATAAAACCATATGCGTGTGTAATAAAGCTCTGAAACGCCTTATATTCAACTCTTTTAAAGCTTTTTTATATCAACTGAAAGTTTGATTGTCATAACAGAAAATCAAATAAATTTCTTTTTGGTTTTATGGAACTTTACTTGTTTGTAATGGTCTATTACTTTACGAGCAGCTTAAAAGCAGCCGAAAATGTTTCCCAAAAGTTCAAGGAGAATGAGATGATGTCAAGCAAACGTTCTTTTACTTCAATGATGATGGTGTCTGCAAGTCTGGCTGTTCTGGCTGGATGTAATCCTCCCGCCAATGTACAGCCTCCTCAGCCGAGCGCTACTCCTACGGCTACCGCTACACCGTCCTCAATGCCTAGCAATCAGCCTTCTACCAGCCCTTCACCTTCTGGCCAGCCCTCCAGCAACCCCTCTACTGATCCTTCACCCTCCGCCAATCCTTCTGGTACCCCTTCCGCAACTCCGACTCCTATAGCAACTCAAACCCCAGACGTATCAATCATCGAACGGACAACCTTTAATGGTAAAGTCTTTGATGATACCGAAGCTCCTCTTGATGGTGTTACGGTTAAAGCTAAATCCCTGAATGCCTCACAGCCTTATGAAGTAACTACGACAACTGCTGGCGGTGCTTATGCCTTTAACAATGCTCCCTCAGGTGTTCAGCTTGAAATTTCCGTTTCGAAGCCTGGTTTCACCACTCGTCGTCGCGTTGAAGTTCTGAAGTCCAACAAAGATGGCAACCCGAATGCCAACAAGTATGACTTCGGCGCTGGCTCTGGTAGTAATGGTTCAGTTGCCAACGCTCTGAGTGACAAACCTGAAGTTATCACGGTCACCCCCGGCCGTAACGCTTCTGGCGTGAGCCCCACCACCAGCTTCGTCATGAAGTTCTCTGAGCCCATGGATCGGGCAAGCGTCATTGACAGCTTCCAGATCCGTGCATTCACCACTGAACAGCTGAGCGTTGACAACCAGAGCACTGTGAATGGTTCTAACAGCATCGCCAACCCCAATGGCACCAACATCTGGGACAAAGCTGCTTTCAACGTCAGCTGGAACAGCGATGACAGCGAAGCAACCTTCACCTTTAAAGAAGAGCGCGCTCTGCCTTCTGACAAAGAC
>CAJYHH010000080.1 GCA_913773825.1 Candidatus Sericytochromatia bacterium
GTGAGTTGAGCCAGTATCAACATCTGGACTGGCCAGAGCCTGTTGTGACTCAAACGTCCACACAGACCGTTATTGCGGGTGAAGTTTTGCTCTGGGATCGCTTTGGCAATCTGATTAGCAATATCTCGGACACGCTACTTCAGGAGTTTGACCCCGCCCAGCTTCTGGTTGAAGTGGGGCCCTGGATGATTAAAGGCTTAAGCCGCTCTTATCGCGATGCGCCAGATCAACAGCTGATGGCCATAATTGGCAGTAGTGGTCTGTTAGAGCTAAGTTTGCCGCGGGGCAACGCCCAAGCTGCTTTACAGGCTGAGCCTGGGTTGAGTGTGCGGGTTTTTGCCACGGCCACTTGACCGATGTTGACAGCTTCTGTCAAGCTGAGTAGAGCATGCTGGTAGAGGGCTACTGGCGATCACCGACAAGCTACGAGCGATTTAAGGAGCACCCTGAGGCAGCATGGGAAATCTTGGGCAACTAGGCGTCAGAGGCCTGGTCGCGGTCAATTCCTGGATTGGCATTATTAACTCTAATCTAATGGGTTCGTCACGGACGGCGTTTAAAACCAGCCGACCGGTCTTACTTGATGGTGTGGTTAATTCAATTAGTAACCGGATTCAGATTCCTGCGCCAACCCTGAATGTTCAGGCTACTACTTTAGAGTGGGCCCAGGGTTCAATCATCAACTCGAACTCTACAGCTCATTTTGCTTTACAGGGTGAGGGCTTTTTTGTTCTGACAGACGGGATTCGGTATTATCTGTCGCGGGATGGCGAGTTTCACTGGGATGGCAATGGCTATTTGGTTAACAGTGTCGGTCTACGCGTTGTCTCAAACGGTCAGGATTTTATCCGGAAGTTCAGAACGGACGCTTCAGATATCTTTGACCCTCAAGGGCAATCAACCCAGCTCGCTCGTTATGGCGATAAAAGTCTTTTGATTGCAGATGTCGCCAATCGACAGGGCTTGCGCTTCTCACAATACGGCTCAACGATTTTTGAAGTAGATGGTGATCTGCCCCTGCGGGTTCAAAACGATTTTCGCGAGACTTTAGACGGTGTAACGTTTATCTATACCGATCCAAAACAGCGGACCTATGTGGATGCGCCTGAGATGCCGTCATTTGTGACAGCGCCAGTCGGAGTCGAGACCAATTTTAGAATTGAACTCGGTGGCAACGGCGTTTTTGATTATCAGGCTGTAGTAGGGGGCGCTTTTGATCCAGCGGTTAACACCATTGATGATGTCATCAATGCGATTAATCTCTATGCCACTTCAAATAATCTAAATTTGACGGCTGTCTTTGACCCCGATACGGATCGTTTATCGATCGTCAATATTCCTGAACCCAAAGTCCCGGATGTCAGATTTGGGGTTGGCAACTTTGCGATTGATTTTGGCCAGAATGGCTTATTTACTTATCGCGGTTTTGATCCCAAGCGCACTACAATCCAGAATATTGTAGATGCGATTACTAATTACGCCAGCCAAAATGGCTATAACATTACCGCTGTCTATAACGTGGCCACAGATACTTTTCAGCTCACAAACACCACTGCAGGAGGAACAAGTAACGAAATT
>CAJYHH010000081.1 GCA_913773825.1 Candidatus Sericytochromatia bacterium
AGCAGGGACAGCTTCTGGATTAGCAAAGCTATGCAGAGCCCGGATCAGGCTGCGTCTGTCGCCAGAGCCCAGAATAAACGAGCTAAGTGTCTGGTAAAAAAACTGGTAATTACGAAAGCGCGCTAACTCACGCGCCATTGCATAGCGCACTTCTGGATGAGTCAGCGGGCTAAAAAACAGCCGGGTAATCAACTGGCGAATATCCGGTCGGTTTTGCTCATGAAAGCGCTGAAATAACAGAGCAATCTGATTTTTAAACTCAGGGTTCTGGACGGCCTGCTCAAGCTCTTGGGAGTTTTCATAGCTGTTGAGCACCTGGCTGGCCAGATTAGAGCGCGGATGGCGTAAAAAGGTCAGCTCATGTAAAACATGCTGATGCCCAGTCGCTTTAAGCGCTTGGGCTGCTTGTAACGCAACCCAACGTGATGAATCTTCAAAACCTTTGGTAAAAATCTGAGAATCCACAACGCTTTGCTGCTGATGTAACGCGCGAATCACCGCCAGTCTGACCGCAAACTGAGGGGAATCAAAACGTGAGCGGATTAAAGGCAGATGCTCTGCTGTACCCAACTGCCCTAACAAACCTAAAGCAGCCACCTGAACATTGACATCTGTACTATGTGACAGCAAACGAACGGCCAGCGGCAAAGCCTGATGGTCATTTAAGCGCGTTAAGACATGCAGACAAACCGCCTGGGTCTCGGGATCATGAGTGAGTTCCAAGTAGTTTCTTACGGCAGGCTGCACTTCGGCTCCCATCCTCACCAGTAAAGCGGTTAATAACCCCTGATGCCAGTCCCCTAAACGGGGTAATTGTTCAAGAATATGGGCAGCCTGGGTGCTTTCACCCATCTGAGACAGCGCCATCGCCGCAACCAGACTGACTAGAGGTGAAGGATCATCTAAACTACGCGCCAATAAGCGCCGTGAAGGGTCTTGCCCCAGCAACGCTACGGTTTGCACCGCACGAGCCCGCTGCTCAGGGTCACCTTGCCCATTGGTCAATCGGCTAACCAGAGCTGGAATATACGGTTCGGCCAGATTTTGCAGCAATTCACGGTCAGCTTCAGCCTTTAAAGCTTTGCGCATCAAATAATCAACAAAATAAAGCTCACGGCTCTCAGGAACCTGACGCCAGACCAGTTCTTTATTTTGGCGGCTGAGCAAATAATTTTCAATCAAAGGATCCCAGGAACTCTCAAGCCCCTCCCAAAAGCGGGCTTTAGCCTGGTTTTTGGCGTGTTGACCGCGGGTTGCCGACATCGCATAAACACCCGCTATTAAGAGCGAGGTGTTGAGGATGCCCAGAAGCGCAAAGCCCCAGATGACCATCTGCCTACCTTTGACCGGTCAGACCGGCATTGTTTCTACGATCATAGGGATTCTGAGCACGGATCGCAAGTCCCTGCTCTCATCTCCTTCTCGACCTGTGAGGCACGGGCCGTGGTGAAACGGTCGGCTTAGTCTGGCAAACAGGTTTACAGGCTGCACTTAAACCCCGTGCGCAGGCCATACTCCAGTCTTCAAGCGCCTGCGGGCAGTTATGTAACTGCTTATATATTCCAGCCCGATTATTAAAGTACAGCGCTTCAGGCTTGACCTCAATGGCACGTGAATAATAACCCAAAGCCTGCTGCGGCTGCCCAATTCGCTCATAGACATAGCCTAAATTATTTAGGGCTTTGTCATACTGGGGATTGATTTTAATGGCATGTTCATAGGCCTGCTGAGCCTCTGGCAATTTTTTCGCATCGTCATAGACTAAACCTAGATTGAGCCAGGCTGTAGCATAATTTTTGTTTTGCGTGGCTGCCTTTTGAAAATCGCTAATCGCCTGTTCAACTTCCCCAAGCCCCTGACGGCAAAGCCCCCGAATATTATATGCCGAGGCATAGGGCTGCTGTAGGCGAATCGCTTCTGTAGCCTCATGTACACAGAGTAAATAGTTCTGCTGACTCCAGTAAAGTTCGGCTTTGTTATATCGGGGCAATGCATAATCTGGCGCCAGGGCAATTGCATGATCAAAATCAATCATAGCCTGTTCCCGACGCCCCTGCTCATAGTGCAGACGGCCACGATTATTATAGGGAAACTGATAATTGGGATCTAAAGCCAAGGCCTGATTAAAGGCGGCTAGCGCTTCTTCAGGCTTCTCTTGGGCCTGGTAAATCAGACCTAAATAGTTAAGTGAACTCAAGTGGTCAGGCTGAAGCTTAAGCTGGGCTTTAAAATGCTGAATCGCTGCTGGGTAGTTTTCGAGAAAATAATAGTTATAACCTAAATTATGTTCAGCAGTATCAGCATGAATCTTGGGATCTAGTTTAAGGGCTTGTTCATAATCTTTTACCGCTAAAAGGTGTTCACCGAGCTGACCATAGCTATAACCCCGACTAAAATACAAATCTGCCAGATCGATTTGATTGTCCGGTTCGCCGTCAGGTTTAAGCGCAGCCGTAAAATACTGAATCGCTAAAGGGTATTGCCGATTGCGATAAAACGCATAGGCTTGATTGAGGTATTCATTTGCACTCATGGCAGGAAGCACAGCGGCTGTTGGCGCGGGCTTGGGAAGCGTTGTGGGCCTGCGCTGCTCACGCAGCCCCAACCAGCCAATCAGAATCAAGCTACAGCCCACAGCCAAGGCTAATTTATAAGGACGCCGCCTTGCCCGCTGAGCGGGCTCACTCACCGATGGCTCAGGCTGGACGCTGGCCTGGGCCGCATTCATTCTTGCCTGTCGCTGTTTGCGCGTCGATTTTCGCTGTTTTGTTTGCTGGCTATCTGCTTTAAAAACAGGCGGAACCAAAGGCTTAGGAATACCCGATGCTTCAGACACAGTTATTTCTATTGGCTGGGTTAATGTTAGCAAGGGAGCCTGTTCAGCTTCTGGTTCAGTCTCTGGTTCAGCTTCTGGTTCAGCTTCTGGTTCAGTCTCTGGTTCAGTCTCTGGTTCAGTCTCTGATTCAGCTTCTGATTCAGCTTCTGATTCAGCTTCTGGTTCAGTCTCTGATTCAGTCTCTGATTCAGTCTCTGATTCAGTCTCTGGTTCAGCTTCAGAGCTTACTCTATGATCCATTTCAGAATCATGCTCAACCTCTTTGCCAGCTAAATCAGTTAACTCGACTGACTCAGTTTGTTCAGTTAAATCAATCTGAGTATGATCAGCACTTGTTTCTAGGCTTGGTATGAGTTCAGTTACATTTTCAGACTCAAGCGCAGCTTTTGCTTGAGTCTGAACTTCAGCATTAACATCAGCTAAAAGCTCTACAACTGGATCTGAGACGGAATCAGCAATTTGATCTAACTCAGGCTCAGACTCTGCTTGAGTTAAAACGTCAGCCTCTATAACGGACTCATCTGCAACAGGCTGGTTTTGAAGTTCTGGTTCAGATTTTGATTCAGATAGCTGTGAGTCAGCTTGCTCATTTTGTTCTGATTGAGCCTGCTCAACAGGAGCAATCGACGGTTCGTGATTCAGCTCAGGTCTTAAATCCTGGGATAATTCAAATTGAGGTTCAACTTCAGGCTCAGCTTTTAATTCAAGTTCTAACCCAGACTCAAGCGCAACTTCAGGCTCTAATTCCAAGTCAGCTTCAGGTAAAGCTTGTGACCCACTGGTTTGAATAGAATCGTCAGCCCAGTCAACTTCAGGCGATGGCTCATGCTCTGAAGTGGGTTCTGATACTGGCTCAGAGTCTAACTCACGCTCTGGTTCTGCCTGTTCTACCTCAGCAGAGGGTTCAGGTTCTGCTACAGGTTCCGTAAGATTGTCTGTATCCACCGGATTAGCAGGCTCTGGTTGAATCTCAAACTCAGGCTCTGAAAGTGAATTAACGCTTGGCTCAGAGAAAAACTCATCAGGCTCCCGCTGCTGTTCGGAACCTGCTTCAGGCAAAGTCTCAACCCAGTCAGCTAGAGGCCCATCAGAAACAACATGCCCTGCTTCAGATTCCTGCACAGATGTATCAATGGGCTCTGCATCTGTCTCTGCATCTGTCTCTGCAGCGGGTTCTGCTGGAGCTTCAGGCTCAGGTAGAGGCTTTGGGCTTTTTTCAGTTGTTTCAAAGGCTTCAAGCACCCGTAAAAGCGTGGCAGCATCAGCAAAGCGGGCCTCAGGAATCGGGTGAATCATTTTATCGATGATTCGAGCAAATAAATCCGAGACCTGAACATAAGGTCTAAAATCAGGACGGCGATTGACTTGGGGCAGCTTCCAGGGCTCTTGTTGCGAAAGCAACTGAATCAGCGTCATGCCTAAAGCATATTGATCACTTGCTGGCACAGCGCGATCAGCCAATTGCTCAATTGGCATGTACCCCAGCGTGCCAATCGTATTGTAAGCTTTTGCACTCGCGCCTTTGACAGCGCCAAAATCCACCAGATACACTTTGCGATCACTTAATCGGATTAAAAGATTACTCGGCTTAATGTCACGATGAATCATCGGTATCGGCAAACCGTGAAGGTACACCAAAACTTTGGCCACAATTTTGGCAATCGCCAGGACTTCAGCTTGAGTAAAGCGTTTGCCAGCCAGCAGCAAAGCCCCTAAATCAGGCCCTTTGATATATTCCTGAACCAGATACAGATTTTCAGACTGCGTTGAGTAAGCGGCTGGCTCACGAATCAGATCAACCACATCAGGGAGATTGGGATGATCCAGGCTGGCCAATTGCCCAAGCTGCTGAATCACCCGCTCGGGATTTTGCCAGGCTTCTAGTTTGCCTAACTGCAGCTGTTTAATAATCAGTTTGGGCGTTGTGCTTTTACGCGGATGGGCCAGCCAGGTAATAGCTGCACCCTTCCGATTTAACGCTTTTTCAAGAACATAGCGGCCGTCTAGACGGCTTGTGGTTTCCATCGCTGCTGCCAGTTCCAAGCTGTCTCAAGAATGGTGTCGATTTCGGCATATTGAGGCTGCCAGCCTAATAAATCGAAGGCCTTACGACTGCTGCCAATCAAAACGGGTGGGTCACCTTCACGGCGTGGCTGTTCGCTAACAGGCACAGGCAGACCCGTAACGCGCTCTGCAGCTTGAATCACCTCACGTACAGAATGCCCCTGGCCATTGCCCAGATTAAAGGCTTCACTGCGGCCGGTTTCGCGTAAAAACTGCAGCGCCAGCCAATGAGCCTGAGCTAGATCTAAAACATGAATATAGTCACGGACGCAGGTGCCGTCAGGTGTATCATAATCGTTACCAAAGACCGACAGCGCTGGACGATGACCCTGCACAGCCTCAAGCAGCAGCGGAATCAGATGGGTCTCAGGCTGGTGACACTCGCCAATTTGACCAGCCGGATCAGCACCACTGGCGTTGAAATAACGCAAAGACATATAGCGAAAATCATAAGCCCGGGCATAGTCTTCTAACACAAACTCAATCGCTAACTTTGTGCGCCCATAAGGATTGATGGGGTTAGTGGGATGATCTTCTGTTAAAGGCAAAAATTGCGGCATACCATAAATGGCGCAGGTTGAAGAAAAGACAAAATCCCGCACCCCTTCGCTCAGCAGTGTATCAAGCAGGGTCAAGGTACGAGAGACATTATTGGCATAATAAAGCGCAGGCTCTTTAACCGACTCACCGACGGCAATTAAGCCAGCAAAATTCATCACGCCCGTCACGCCGTATTGACGAATACAGCTGCTTAGACGTTCAGCATCGCCAATGTCGCCAACCACCAGATCGGCACCTAGCAGTGACTCTGCATGACCCTGGCTAAGATTGTCATAAACAACCAATGGAACATTCAGCGCACGTAGATATTGAACCACGTGGGAGCCGATATAACCGGCTCCCCCGAGAATCGCCAGCGTCACTAATTACTGCTGGGGCTGCCGCTGACAGTCGGGGCAGGTGTGCCAGCACAACGCTTCAGGTCCATACTCAGCGGCGTACCAGTGGCGGTGGCGCGAATGACAGAACCATCTACTTTAAGTTTAAACGGAATATTAACACTGACACCGCTTGGTTTCAGCTCACCTGAAGCCTGATCATATTCAATCAGAATATTATTAAGCGGTACGGTGTTACCAGCGGCTTTGGCTGAGCCATTAACTGTATAGGTATTTACACCCGTGCCTTTGGCAATATTGACGCGGGCTGAAGCAGCACCAAACAGAGCGTCACCTTCCCAGCAGCCAGCCAGAGTATCAGGGGTAATCGGCAGCACGGGACCGCTACAAGCAGCCAGCAGCAGAGCGCCAGCCATGGCGACTAAGGACGTAGATTTAAAAGAACGCATCAACTTCATAGGTGCCTCTAGATTAAAAGATCCCACTAATCATAACAAACGCCATAAGCGATTGGCTATCAGGGGCTAGCGCAAAACCTGACTCAGGCACCTGACTGTTGCTGACACCAGTTCTGCCACAGGGTTCGACAAAATGCAGAGAACTCAGCCACCTGACGTTCGCCATCACAAAGCGGTGATTGTAAAATTCGCCCACGCAGTTCCTGGCGCCAATTTGCTGTAACTTCAGCCTGAGTCAGATTTAAAGCTTTTGCAACATAGTCTTCAGCGTCTAAAGCGATAAAATCAGGGCTCTTGAGGCTCTTGGCAAGAGACTGATTGATTTGACGGCCACCGCTTAAGCCCAGCACAGGAACACCCATCCAGGCGGCATCACAGGTGCTGAGTGCACCAGCATAAGGCCAGGTATCTAATACACAATCCTGAGTCTGCAAAAAACTAAAGTAGTCAGGCTGCTGAGTATTATCAGCAAACAACACTTGTTTGAGATTGCCACCGGCTTCACGCCAGCGTTGCTTAAGCTGCTCGCGCAAAAGCGCGTCGGTATAAGCCTGATTTTTAAACGTCAATTGAGCTTGGGGAATCGCATTAAGCACCTTTGCCCATAACTGCAGAGAGCGAGCGGTGATTTTATTGGGTGAACCTAATACCGCCAAGCGAGCGGGCTGCTCAGCTTGTGGTTCACCGGGCTCAGGCGAGTGAACGGGGGGCCGCCAGTGAAAAAAGCTGCTTTGCAGCAGATAGTTCTCATCGGGTTGAGCCAATGCCAGAGACGGCAATAATTCAGCATCCGTTAAAATCGCTTGATAGACACCCGGAACAGGCAAAAAAGGTGGGTTTGAAGCCGCCAAAACCTGAATTGGCACAGGCTGCAGAGCCAAACTCGGCAGGCGCAAGGGATTAAATAAACCGCTGAGATCAATCAGGATATCAATTTGGTCACGCTGAACCTGGGCATAAAAGGCGTAAGCATCCAGCTCCTGAGTAAATCGAATCATGGCAAAAACATCTGATTCTAAGGGCTGACCCTGATCACAATAGGCATAAAGTGAATACTTTTCTGGGTCCAGACCTTTAAACAACATCCCATAACCCAGTTCAACCGGTGCAGCACCCCATTCATTTGAAACAAAACCCAGCCGCAAAAGGCGCTCAGGCTCTGGCGTTTGAGAATAAATCTGGCTAGGGGGTAAAAAAGCGCCAAGATGTCGTTGTCGCCAATGGGCAAGGCCGTTTGCAAGCGCTGAATAATCAAGCTGATCCTCACTAAAAGCGTTAATCAGCAAAAGGGCATCCAGACTGGGTCGCCAGCTACGCCAACTCTGACCAAAGCCGTGTTGTTCAAACAGTTCAGTCATAACCGGCGTTAAAAGCTGGGTCGAAAGTTCAGTTAAAGCGGCTCTTTGACCTGTCAGCTGCAGCAGGCTAACCCGCTCCTGCCAGAGCGGCAGCTGCCAGGGCTGGCGCTGGAGTAACTCAGCTAAGATCTCATTGGCCAATAAATACTGGCCCTGATCGCGCTCTAAAAGCGCAAGGTTGAGTTTGGCTTCATAGAGACCGCCAGCTTGTTTAAACGCCGCTCTGGCGGCATCTATCTGTCCCCGTGAGCGGTAATAATAACCCAGCCCAAAAAAGAGCCAAGGGTGTCGAGCATCAAGCCGTTTAGCCTGACTCAGGATCGATTCAGCTTCGGACCAATTTTGGTTTGAGCAGGCGCTGCGCAGCTGAGCCAACAGCGCCTGCCAGCGTGAATCAGCCATCCCAGCGAATAAAGGCAGATACAACCGGACCGCTATAAGGCCCGTATTGGCGCCAGCCACCGTCTACACCAAAGGCAAAATCAGGCGAAGCTTGCCAATGTAAACCCAGCAAACCGGTTCCCCCAAACACCACATCCTGTGAGTTTAAAGGCCCAATGGCACCGCCACCCCGCACACCTAAAGCTAAAATCAGCTGACGGAAAAACCATTTTTTCTGCAGGTATAATTCACCAACGCCCACGCTATCGGTGCCAATTGAGCCCCCCAGACCTAAGTAAAGCTCAGACGCGCCAAACCAGGGGCCAATATTGCCGTCAATATCTAAGCCCCCCCCAAATGAGAGACCCGATGAGCCCGCAATGCCCGTGCCCATTTGCGGCACAAACATTCCGCCCCCGCGCAGATTAACCCCAAAACCTGCTTTGGGGTATTCAACCACCTGATCCCCCAGCTCAAAGTCACGGCCGACAATAATCGGCTGGCTAACTAAGCCATCAAGACCCAGTTCACGCACTTTGACATAGCCCACTTCACGGCTTTGACCATCATCGATGTATTCAATAATTTTATAGCTAGAATCCAGATCAATGCCCAAGCTGGTCGGGGTCTCGCCCTCACCCAATGAAATCCCAACCCGATCACGCTTCATGTCGGGCTCGCTGACTTCGGCCCGAATTAAAAACTCACTTAAACCTCTGACTGAGGCAATCACAGAACTGTAGCCAATGCTATCAACCGCAGTGCGCATCATATAATTGACCGGGTCGAGATTTTCGATCTGGCGCAGATTGCGATTAATGCTTGAGTTTTTGCGTAGCTGGGTTAATAACGCTTCACGGTCACTTGAGCTGAGTCCCGACTCGGGATTAATTTTATCTGATGCTGTACGACCTTCGTTATAGCTTGCAGCCGCATCGGCAACTTCAGACGCTGTGACCCGGTAAACGTTTTTACGGCTAATCGACCAATCGTCTTGCAGAGTTCGATAACGCTTTGGCGTGTCGCCAGTCAGGTTCCAAAGCTCCATTTCGAGATCAACGTCAGATTCAGCATGAAACTGCCAGTCACCAGACATGGGGTTTTTGCTGTTAGAGGGATAAGGCCCGTCAATTGAAATCTCACCAAATTCCCACTGGGGCACAAATACCCAGGCCGAATTGGCAATCTTTTGCGTTTCGCTCCAGCTGACAACCTTATCGCCAAAACGCGGATCTGCAACTTCACGACCCGCAGCAAGATCGCCGGCTACTTCACGGATATAGTCCCGCGTTTGTTGAATAAAGCTGCTGAAGTCCATATCCAGTGACGTACCGGCCAGATGATAGTCAAAGCGCGGAAAGCCCAGCTGAAAAGCTCTAGCCAGAGCCTGGTTGACAGCATAATCCTGAGGATAAAAAAATGAAATATATTTTCGCTCATAACGCTGGATTTGGCCGGAGTCTTCAGAGACCTGCGCTTGAGCAGTCAAACCAGTAAACGGCAGGATGGACAGGGCCAACA
>CAJYHH010000082.1 GCA_913773825.1 Candidatus Sericytochromatia bacterium
GGGGCTCAGATCTGCTGCTTCAGGTTCTAGAATTTCAGTCTGATCATCAGCAGCGGCTTCAGGGGCGCGCCAGGATTCTGCGCTGGCTGTCAAAAACCGATCCCAGCTGGCTAAAAGCTGCTGATGTTCGGGCTTTGCCGCTAAGCGTCCCAATAAGCCCCGGCAGCGCAGCAGATGCTCTTGCCAGCCACTGGGTTTTGCCGTCTGCAGGGACTCAGCTTGTTTGCTAAAAAGCTTAAAGACGCGTTGATCGCTGGCTGCTTTAAGCGGGATATCATCGGCATGTTGAAAATAATCGCAGTAGATATTTAAGGCTTTTTCAATTTTTTCGGGCTCTTGGGCAGCGGGCTCAGGGGTCAGCACAGATTCTAAGGCTTTCAGCACCTTGATAAAAGTCTGGGCAATTTCAAGATCCTGCTGCATTTCAGCCAGGCGCAGGTCTTGCTGGCTTTTGATGCGCTGCTTGGCGTAGATCATATAAATCGAGGATTTTATCGCGTTATAGGTCAGGTTGATGATAAAATAATCCCCGTTTTCCATCGCGGCCAGAACAATTTCCTGATTGCGGGAAATATCGGTTTCAAACAGCTGAACAGTTAAGGCATCCAAGCGGCTTTGTAACTGACCATATCGCTGCAGCTGCTCCATATCCATCATATGGCTGTTTTCAGCAAAAAAAGCTTCAGCGTCAGTAGCGGCTTCTCCCAGATGACGGGTGACGTCAGCCAGATTCAGACTGCCATTTTGGTATGCCTGACAAAACTGAGCGTATTGTTCGGTTTTTGCTGCAAAGTCATCCAGCAGGGCCTGGACATTTTGTGGATCAGATAGGGATTGATTTGCTTGAGAGTTGTCTTGAGTCATGCCAACAAACAATGCTTCCTTTCAAGGAGGGCCGGAACCTCGGAGATTTCTGGAGCACGGGCGCGATTGCTTTTAGTGAGTCAGAATCGACAGATTAAAAGCGACAGAAAAGAGACAAAAATAATCAATAAACAGGGTGCACATTGACCGGCCAGATTAAATTTAACCAAAGCCTTCTGTCATTCGCAATACGGTTTTGCTTGCTGAAACGAAAATGATAGTCATTCCCTTGATGATGAATCAGCCTAATTTTGTAA
>CAJYHH010000083.1 GCA_913773825.1 Candidatus Sericytochromatia bacterium
CAGTGATATTCACCATACATAAACAACAGCGCGTCTCCCAGACCAATCACAGCTTTCATAGCATGGCGAATAATCAACTTGCGTCGTTCAAGGTCAGGTTCGCCTTGTTTAAGCAACCAGCGGTTAATCAACAGCAGCGTGCCGCGATTAATCAGCAAGTTGCGCATATCACTAGGCAGAATATCTTTCACACTATAAGGAATCAGTTCATGCAGGCGTTGAGCATCCCCCATTAAGACACGGCTGCCTTCGCGCATGTCATAAAGCATCACAAGACAAGGCAGACGTTTAAGCCGGGCTTCGTCAATCACAAAACAGTCCAGCGCAATACCGTATTCTCGCAAAAAGTAATCTGCTTCAGCCGCCAATCTTTCACGAACAGGCGTCAGGCTTCGGCTATGGCGTGTCACCCAGACCAAATCAAGATTATTATGAATACGTTCACGGCCCATACTCGTATCGACGCCGCCTTCACCACGCCCATAGCCACCGGCAATCACCACAACGCTGTAGTTTTCAGGCGCAAAAGCATAGCTCAGACGACTACGTAATTCCAGAATCAGGCGATCGATCTGCTGTTCAAGTGCCGGCGAGCCTGCTACCGTCCATTGGCTCATCATAAGCTTAATTCCTCCACAGGCAAAACCAGACTTTGTTTTGATGGGATCAGACTCTCTAAAAGCGGAACAAGAGCCTGTAAATAATGCTCAAGCCGAAAACGACGATGCCAAAGTGCCTGGCCCTGCATGCCCAGGCGCGTGGCAAGACCGGGCTCGTTCAGCAGTCGACAAATAGCCTGTTTGAGCCCCCTGACGTCACCTGAGGCAAAGCTTAGGCCTGTGACCTCGGGCTTTAACCAAGTCGACACGCCCCCAACCTCGCTGGCAATCACGGCCCGACCCTGGGCAAGCGCCTCAAGCCCACTCAGACCAAAAGTCTCAGGCGCGCGGCTGGGCATCACCACAACGCCAGCACGCGCATACAGAGCCTGAAGCTGAACTGAATCCACAGAGCCGACAAAGCGAACCCGTTCCCCCAGTAAGCGAGCCTGATCGCGATAACGCTCGGCTTGCCGACCAGAACCGGCAATGGTTAGACGCACCTCGGGCAGTTCAGCAATCGCCTGCAAAAGCAAATCTAATCCCTTACCCGTTACCAGCTGACCGACAAACAGCAATTCATGCGGATCACCTGGCGGCAAAGGACGTGATGGCCCTTCTGCAAATAGCGGAATCATGTGAACCCGCTCCGGGGTAAAACCATGCTCAAGCAGATGCCCGCGCAGATAGTCAGATCCCGTCAGGGAAGCCGCCAGCAACTGATGTTCAGCCAGCTCTTGCTGCATACGCTTAACGCTACGCAGTGCTAAGCCTTCAGAAGCTCGCACCAACGGCCCACAGCGGGTGTAACAGCGCCAGCTCAGGCGACGTGTGCAGGTCTGCTGATTAAGTGCCGTGTATTTATGCTCACGTAAGCAAAACGGCTGATGGTCATGAAACATACGCAGCATCGGGACGCCGGTCTTGGCAAGTTCAGCCACGCTTAAACCGCGCGGCAAACGCTGTAAAAAAAGCAGATCAGGCCTGAGACAACGAATCTGCTCGGTTGCATCAACCGCTGGCCAGGCCTGATCAAAGAGCCCCAGAAAATCCGGCTCACTAAAGCCGGGTTCATACAAAAGGCTCGAACGCAGGTTTAGGGCGCGTAAAGCGGGTACAACGCGACGCAAATAGTTTTCAGCGCCGCCAGCGGCACGGGCACGATCGTGAATCCAGAGTAACTGGGGCATATTCTCAACCTCCTGAACTGAGCATAAAACCTGAGCGCTCAGACTGGCTGTCAGGGCAACCCAGGCCAGCCCGTGCGAAAATTCCCACAGCTGGAGGGTAAATTCCGACGCCGATCAAGGAGGCCGACCGACAGCCTGAATCGCTGAGCTTGCGCAGAATAAAAACAGCTTTAGGAGGTTGATATGCGCAAGCTTGCTTTGTTTACATTCTTTGATGCTCTTGGCTGGGAAGTTTATCGCCATCACGGTTTTTTAGCCGATGAGATCCGCCACGCACGGCCGCTCAAAACCGTTTTTGGGTTTTCCTCTGCCGCTGACCCGAGCATTTTGTCTGGTCGCT
>CAJYHH010000084.1 GCA_913773825.1 Candidatus Sericytochromatia bacterium
CAAAGGCTGCTGGGGTTGCCCCCAATACCAGCAGACTGCCTGTTAAAGCTGCCATTAAGCAGCGCAAAGGCTTTTCAAACATCATGATATCTCCCGCCAAAAAATTAAAAAATAAACCAGGCCCTAAAGACCTGTGTATAAACCCTGCCAAGTAAAGGCTGTGTTTTTAAAGCGAAATAGAGAGTGTTTGCGCGCAGTGAAGTTAAGCTAAGTTAAATAACCCTATCTTAAAGTTATAACAGGAATCCTCTCTAAGAAAATGTGATTGGGTGCTTCAGCAGCAAACTTTTCCCAAAATTTAAAGTGACTTTATGTCATTTTGATAAACTTTTAAGACTTATTTAATAACGATCTTAAAATCAGACCTTGTCAGCATTCTCACTGGCTTTTTGACAAGCGCAGATGGCAAAATAAAAGGCATAGCTGGACTCACCTTAAAAAGTCCATAAACCAGTAAAAGCCATTTAAATCCAAGCTATAGCCATAAATTATCCTGTTCACAACAAGGGGCCTTACATGCTACGTCGAACTCACTATGCCCTCGTTATCATCAGCCTGATTAGCGCGATAACAGCCTGCCAAGAGCCCGTTCTCAATCCCAGCCAGAGCGATTTAGGTCAAAATAGTTCTGCCAGCCCCGCTAATTCTGCAAACCTGACTAACTCAAATCAGGCTTCTTTGGGTGGCTTAATTCGCGAGCGTGATACAGGTAAATTCATTTCTGGTGCTTCGGTTCGACTTGATACGCGTTCAACAAGTAGTGATCAAGCTGGTTTTTATCAGTTTATGAATCCTGGCAGCGGCGAAGTCAAATTAATTGTCATGCACCCCAATTTTGCGACATATACTGAAACCCTGACCCTGGATAGCCAACGCCGAATTCATGATGTCCAGCTCAGCCCCTTAGGAACAGCCCCCTCTGCTAGCCCCGATGCTCAGAGTTCTCCTAACATTAGCCCCTCAAGCAGTCCAACCCCGATTATTCTCCTGCCTGATGGTAGTGTGTCCAGCCCCAGTCCTTCAGCGAGTGCTTCAGCATCAGCTAGCCCACAAGCCAGTCCCAGTCCTTCAAGCACATCAAGCAGCGCAAGCGCAACACCTAGCCCCAGCCCGTCACCAGCCTGGGATCCCAAACTGGATGATGCGACTCAAGCCCAGGTTCTGGTTAAACGCCGCAGTAATGGCCTTGAGCTTGTTTTTTTATTAGCTCAAAATAACGGTGGTCCTGTTAATTGGGAATGGGGCCAGGTCAAAGTTGAGTACTTTATTGGCAAGACCAGTGGTCCAAATACTGAAAGTTTAGTCACCAGTGGCCGCACGGTGATTAACGCTTATGGTGAAGGTTTTGTAGTTGTGACAAGTCAAGCCCAAGGCTTAGATTCAGTTAGGGTCAAATTTACTCTGACTTTACCTGATAACCGATTGATTGAAAACGAAATGCTTGTCCAGGTCAGCTCCTAATGAACATTCAACCACTCAGTTCGCTCTCTGAAACCAGCTTACAGCTTCAAAATATCGGTGTAAAAATTCATGCTCTACAATCTGAAAACGACCCCATAGCCAGCATTGACCAGCAAGAACAACTGACGCTGGCTGGCTTACAGCTGCATCAGTTTGATAGTGCCTATGTGGTCTTGCCTGGCGCGAGAAAAATACCCCTCAGCATCAATCCAGAAGCTCTTTCTTCAACTCGTTTGCTGGAATCTTTGCAGCAGATCGGCAACAAAGTTGACTTAGATTCAGCGCTTGAGTTGCACCATGCTGCCAGCAGCTTAATTGCCTCCATTCGCTCTCAAACAGACCCGGTTCCTGCAGAACTTGTGCTAGCAGGCGCGTTTGGAGAAATTGTACTGGATCTGGCACAACTACAGCCTGATTCACTCCGCAAAGCCTTTAGCACAGGCCTTCAGAAACAGCCCGATACTGGACTCCAGCACATGCATGGTCAACTAGCCGATCTAGCAGGGCAGATTCGCGCCGGTTTTGAACCTCGCTCTAAATCAGAAACACTCTCCGTCCAAAACTGGATTCATTCAGCCTTAAAAACAGATCACACACCAGAGAGCTTTAATCACTTCCTTTTTGGATCACGGAATCAAATGCTTAATGGGAGTCTTGAAAATTTTCTTTTTGTCCTCAGTCAAAATACTCAAGAGCACAACAAGCCCTCAGATAAAGTAAATTCTCAACAGCAAAAACTGGCCGCTCAATCCAACGAACTGATTAAACTTGCCAACCAACTTGAAGCCAGTCTTGAACTCGCTCCACGGGTTGATAGCCCAGATATCCTGGAGCTGCTAGCTCAATTTTTAGAAATACTCAAGCAGCATGAAGCTGAACTTGCCCAGCTCTTTAAACAATTAGCAAGCAATAATCAAATAGCAGATGAGCTGCAAAAGCGTTTTAGCGAACGTTTAACTGAGAATCTGCGGTTTCACCAGGATGAACTCGCAGCTTTACAAGGCTCTGGACATGACAGACTTAAGTTATTGATTCAAAAATCTTTAAATCAGGCTCGGACAGAACTTGAGTTAGCCCTTGATTTAAAGCAACTTGTCTCTTAGTCTAACTGAGAGTCTAACTGATTTAACTGCTGTTTAAGCTCCTGAATTCGGGCTTCATGCTGCACAATTAAAGCTTTTAGATGAACCAGTTCAGGTTTAGCAGCTAAACGCTCACGCGTTTTTTCAACCATCCCGCTAAACACATCCAGCTCTCGCTGTAAGGCCTGAACCTGTGGTGAAGTTGGCTGTGATTCTATAGATTCTGACAAAGACTCAGCTTCTGACTCAGGATGAGCAGACTGTGATTGAGGCCGACCATACACGCTTTCAAGCACACTGTCAGGTAATTTTGTAGGCAAATCTGATGTAGACTTTGGCGTGTTTGCTGCAGATTGATTTAAAAGCAGACGACGATTTTCTTGCAAGCTTAACAATCTGGCCTGGTGTTCGCCTAATAAGCGCATCAGTAAAGGATCACCTGGTCGTTTGACCAAACGCGCTCGGACTTTGCTAATCAGTTCTTCCCAGGTCTGGATTTCATGTTCAAGCGTCTGTAAGCGCTCACTGTCAGGGCCTTGACCTTGACGCTGTGCTGAAGTTTCAATCTGCTGCACATATTCATCAACAAAACTATCCAGGCTTTGATAACGATCATCCATGCGCATATTGAGATCGCGTAGCTCGTCCACCATTGCTTCACGGGCTTTAAGGTGTTCTTCGAGAATAAAGCGCTGATGCTGATCGTCTGGATTATCAGCTAGCCGCTCTTCAATTTTCTCAATAATCCGCTGTCGGACTTCTAATTTAAGCTTAAGCGGTTCACGCGGATCTTCATGATTAAGTCTGGCCTGCAGGTGAGCCAGTGCATCAGGTTCAGGAAAAACATCAGACTTCATTCTAATAGTCTACACAGTTCAAAAGAAGACTGAACAAGGGGCTCAACAACAAAAGTTTGGCAAAGCCTCATCTTAGACCTCTCGGCGCTATGCCGTTTCATCATTAAGAGTCTGATTTAAACTAACGCATCGAGTCAAAACGTTGTCAGAACTCTGAATCCATTAAACGGCCTTGAAGGGTATCAAACTCGGAATATTCTAGCCAATTTAGGCACAAGCGCCAAAAGGCGCTGAAACAGGTTCAGGCCAGACTTTCAGCCGAAAGGCCCAAAGCCTTCAAAATCGCTGGATAAAATATGCCATAGGGTATACAGTATCCAGATGCAAAGATTCTCAGGGCCGTGATAACATCATAGCAAAGTGTACGAAAGGACTTAGAGTTGGGGTTCATGATCAACAGATTTAAAAAATCGGCAATTATTGCAGGCTTAATGGCAGCTTCTTTTACTGCTGGTGTT
>CAJYHH010000085.1 GCA_913773825.1 Candidatus Sericytochromatia bacterium
ACCAGCTTTTTATAGGCCGAACGAATATCCTCTGATGTTGCATCTGTGTTGATATTCAGAATGCTAAACAGATTTTCTTCTTTAATAATGCGATCCAGCTCGATGCTCACGAGACTGGGCCTTTTACGCGCATGATTACCGCTATCACAACTATGGCCCTTAGGGAGATGTGCTCTCTATTGTAAACCAAATCTTATAGACAGGATTGTAAAAAAATGCTTACAATCTGCCGTAAATCTTCTCGCCGTTCGCATTCCAGGTCAGATTAGCCTATGGTAGAATGCTTTTCAGTTGGGGTATCGCCAAGCGGTAAGGCATCGGATTTTGATTCCGACATTCCTAGGTTCGATCCCTAGTACCCCAGCTTAATGCGCGCTCAATCGCACTTGTTGCGAGAGGGCGCGTTTTGCTATGGGCGCTTTTAGGTTTTTATAGATGAGAATGTTATGCTGGAAAGACTGGATATGAAACCTTTTAGGAGTCTTGGCGAATGAAACCTGTTCTGGCTTGTGCGCTGATTTTGACTTTAAGTTTATCTTTGGCAGCTTGCCGCAATCGTAACCAGGTCGACACGCCCTGTCCGACTGTCTATATGCCAGTCTGCGGAGCTGATGGCAAGACTTATAGTAATGAGTGTGAGGCGCGCCGAGCAGGCCAGACTTTTACAAACGGCCAATGCATCGGCACAAGCCCGATTGTAGGCGGTTAAATTTCCTCAAACATTTAGACCAACACACAGCCTGTGACTCAGATACACCCTGAGCCACAGGCTTAATCCCTAAATAAAAGCTAATGACAGGTGACTAAAAGCTGCAGCTGGTCTTTTCGCAGACTGATGACATACCTAAGTCACAGGCTTTTTTAAAGTCTGACAAAGCAGCGGGACAGTTTTGGCGATGTGCTTCGGTAAAGCCTCGCAGCATATAGGCCAGACCCACATCAGGCTCTAACTCAAGGCTGCGGTTAAAGTCCTGGCGGCTTTTATCATAGAGAATCCCCTGAGTAAAATAAGTACTGCCGCGCAGCAGATAAAAGCTGGCTTCATTAGGTGCCAACTCAATCGCGCGGTTTAAGGCTTTAATTGCCTGATCGTATTTTTTGTCGCCAGCCAGATAAATGCCATAGGTCAGGTAAATATCGGCATTGTTAGGATCTAGTTTCAGGGCATCTTCAACCGCTTTGAGTGATTTGCCAAAGGACTCGCGCTGATAATGGGTGTTGGCATCCAGCATCAGTTCATAGATTTGATAAAATTGCTGAAGCTTTTTGCCTTCGGTATCACGTAATAATTGCTGATAGCTAGGGTCTTTAGCCTGACTGATTTTGTTTAAATAGCTGAGGCAATCGGCGGCTAGCTTGTAATTGTTTTGCAGGGTGCGTTTAGCCAGCGTGATGCCGTAATAATAAGTCTGAAAAAACTTATCGGCTTTGTCGGGTAAGCGCGTACTGTCATAGCGGAACTTGACTTTATATTGGGCTTGATTGGCTCTGCCGCTGGGTGCAAAAGCGAGAGTATCACTGCTCAAAATTAGGGCCATAGCTGGAAAATACTCAGGCTGGAGCTTCGTCGTGCTAAACATTGGCTGGGTTTTGAGATAGACCAGGGCTTTTTCAAGGGCCTGGTTCTGGCTCTCAATCATAGCGATCAGTTCGCCAATATTGTGATCGAGTTCAGAGCTCAAAGGAATCTGGCTAAAGCCTTCAAAGCTTCTTGTCTCGGCACTGGCGGGCAGAAGTAGGGCACTTGTTAATAAGGCAGAACTAAGCAGTGGCTTGATGAACGATTGGATAATAGAACGGCGTGACATGATTTTCCAGTTAGATGAGGGTAGTAGCACTGCAGATCACTATACCATTTTGGGCACAATTGGTGATCTGAGTCGAAACTGCCCTGTTTAGGCAATTTTATTAGTTAAGTTTAGAGTTCAATACTTGAAGGACAGTGATCTGAGCCATATACGTCTGGATGAATCCGGGCTGCTTTGATGCGCGGTACCAGGGCTTGGTTCATCATAAAATAATCCAGGCGCCAGCCAATATTTCGCTCACGTGCGCCGGCTCTAAATGACCACCAGGTGTACTGATCTTTTAAGTCTGGATGAAGACTGCGGAAAATATCCACATAGCCATTGGCGATATAAGTGTCGATCATAGCGCGCTCTTCGGGTAAAAAGCCTGTGTTTTTTTCATTGGCCTTAGCGTTTTTAAGATCAATCGGCATATGGCAGGTGTTCCAGTCACCGCCAATAATCACGTTTTGGCCAGCAGTAACCCGCTCATTTGCTTGTTTCAGTAACTCGCGATAAAAAGCCAGCTTATAAGGCACACGGCCTAAGTCATGCTGACCATTGGGAAAATAGACGTTGTAAAGCACAAAATCCGGGTGCTCAGTCATCAGCACTCGGCCTTCGTTATCGTAAATTTCAACGCCAAGCCCTTTTTGTATACTGATAGGCTTTTCTCGACAAAAGGTGGCCACGCTGGAATAGCCTTTTTTTTGAGCAGAATGCCAGTAAGTATGATAACCGTGGCCTTCGAGCAGTTCATGGGAAAGCTGGTCCGGCCAGGCTTTAGTCTCTTGCAGGCAGAGCACATCTGGTTGAGTTTGTTCAAGCCAGGTTAAAAAGCCTTTTTTTTCTACGGCGCGAATGCCGTTTACGTTCCAGGTGTAAATTTTCACGTTGGGTCTCGTTTCACTCGTCATGTCATGATATCGGTCACTGAAATACAAGGGTGGGGGATCCTAAGATCGATCACGATCCAAAAACAGTGCATATTCTAGCACAGGGAGAAAAAGACCCATGAACCAGTTACCTCCTCTACCCAGCGAAATGCTCGCAACCGAAATCGGCGTTCCGGTTCAGACTGTAGCCGAGTGGGTGGATGAATTTAAAATTCCGCTGCCTCAGAAATATCAGCGCAATGCCCTGCAGGTGCTGCAGATGGTGAAAGATCTCAAAGACAAAAACTGTGGTTTCCAAACCATTCAGCGTCAGATTCAGCTGGATTACCCTGAGCTCAAACAAGAAAATCACCATTTTATTGAGATGGGCCCCTTAGCCGTTGAACGCGAAGCGAATGTTGATGACCTTAATCAGTATTTTAGCTCACTGCGCGAAGAGCTTTTAGAACTCAGTGAACTCGCTGAAAAATACGCTCAGGCCAATTATTCCATCGGCCAGATGACGATGCAGATGAGCCAGCTTGAAGATGAAAATCAGCGCCTGCGAGCCCAATTGCGTCTGCTGCCTTCACCCGAAGCCTGGGAAGCGATGCAGGCCCGTGAAAATACCTATAAAAACCTACTTCAGGGCATGCAGCAGCGTGTTCAGGCCCTTGAAGAGCAAGTTCGCGAGATCAGCGGCCAAAGTAATACGCAGAGTATAAGCCCTGTTGTTCGCAGCCTGCCTGAGCTGCCGACAGTCGATCTGCGCCAGCTCCAGTTGCCTTTTGAGCAGGATTAAAACCTAATCAGGTTTATCTGCTTTTTTAGAGCTGGGGAGTATTTGCTCTTCACCTTTGTTTTTGTTGAGTCTCACGTTCAAAGCCTGAATATGGGCGGCTGTCACGCCGCAACAGCCGCCTATTATCTCAGGCTGATAGCTGTTTGCAATGTCTGATAGAGCAACCGCAAAGTCTTCAGGGCTAAGGTATTCACCAGGGCCAGAGCCAGCATTGGGACAACAAGCCAGTTGTTTATTACTCTGAGTTCGAATCCAGCGGAGCGCTGCATCAACACTATCTGGCCCCAGTGAGCAATTTACGCCCAAGAGCTGAACAGGTAAGGCATTTAGCCGTTGACAGACACTCTCAATTGATTGCCTGCCAATTAAACTGTCTGTTGTTGTTAGCGAAAAATTAATCGCTATTGGCACGTCGAGCTTGAGCTCAGAGAGCGCTATCTGACAAGCTTTGACGGCAATTTCAGCTTGTAGTGGGTCCTGGACGGTTTCAATCCAGAGCCAGTCGACACCGCCTTGCAGCAAACCTCGAGCCCGTTCTATATAGCTCAGACAAAGCGCCTGCTGATCAACTGAATCATGATAAGGAAAGTACCAGCCCGGCCCTAGTGAACCTGCCACAAGCGCCTGTGATCCCGCAACTTCACGGGCTAGCGTTGCGCCTGCGTAACAAAGTTGTTCAGCTCTAAATCCCGTGCCGTTTAAACTATCCGGGTCACAGCAAAAAGTATTAGTGGTGAGCAGCCGTGAGCCTGCAGCAAAAAAAGCCTGATGCATCGCGCTGACGGCTTCTGGCTGAAGCACATTCATCAAGTCTACAACCGCCAGCTCAGGGCTTTTATGGATTAATAAAGCCGTCCCGATCCCGCCATCCGCTAAAAGTGGTGGGTGGTGGGTGAGTCCAGTGCAGAAAGAGAAGACGCAAATGTCTCTAGTTCTTTAAATCCACCATTCATAACTCACAACCCACCACAGCGCGCACTTTGCGCTACTTTACCCAGCTAAAGCCTTCAATTGCCTGGGCCAGTTCCAGATCTTTGGCTGTCACCTGGTTGCCAGCGTCATGGGTATTGAGCGTCAGTTTGACTTTGTTATAGACATTGTGAATTTCAGGATGGTGATTACGGGTTTCTGCTTCATAGCTTAAACGCACTAAAAAGCTCATCGCTTCGCGAAAGTTTTCAAAGTTATAGTCTTTATGCAGAGCCTGATCAGAATAAGTCCAGCCGGGCAGTTTATTGAGGACGGTTTGAATCTCTTCGGAACTTAAAGCTGTATTTGCTGCATCTGACATGGGATGTTCTCCTTGAAAATAGGTTTGATAAACACCTGGTTCTTTGAGGGCTAATTGCTCAGGGACAGGGACTCCGACAAAGATAAAAAACAAAGCCAGCGGCGTTAACAGGCTCTGACCCATGGGTAAGAAGCCTAATAACATCATTAACACCGCGACTTCAAACGGGCCAAAACTGGGCTCGGCAATCATGGCTTAACCGGTGGCACATAAAATTTAGGCTCAAAGACATCGCGGGTGTCGCTTCGCAGCAGCGCAATGGCCTGATCCATGCTGTGGCCTTGTTTCATCAGCATAATCAGCTCAGCTGAGCCGCCCATTGAATAAGGGTAAAAGGCGTGTTTAAAGCTAACTTTGTTTTTCTGGCTAAAGGCTGCAGCTTCTTTGATTTCAGTTACAACAATCGGCATGAGCTGTTCGATCATGCGCAATTGTTGATTGTTTTTACGCGCTTTGGCTTCGTAATAAGCATCAGGATTGTATTTAGGAAACTCACGTAGATTATCCTGCTGAGAAGGAAAAATCCGGGTGGGGTTATCGTCAACAATTACTACATGATCTAAGCTTTCGTCGATTACACGCAGATCTTTAGAGAGTTTTTCGGCTTTGCTTTCGCGCACCAGATGATTGCGGGTAAACACCCCTTTTAAAAAGCTGCGTAAAGGCTTACCCTGGATTTTTAACTTGTCAATAATCGCATGGGCTGCAGCGTCTTCTTTGGCTGAAAAAATCAGAATGCCCTTACAGCCCGGTGTAGCAGCCAGATCGACTAAGGCTTTTTCCCAGCCAGGTGTCATCGAGACATAGTCAGGACCATAGACCGTTGGACGATAGATCATATCGCGTTTTAGACCCTTTAGATCCAGACGACTGGGATCTTTGCTGCCAGCTTCATACCACTGGGTCAGTAGCGTTTCATCCATATCAAAGGCGACATAAAAATCACCCGGTTTAAGCGCTACAGGCTGAAAGCCGCTTTCAAAATACTTATCGACTTTAACGCGTTTAATCGCCTGCTCTAAAGCTTTTAAATACATCGTGTCGCGATGTTTCGCCATTTTAGCAGTCAGTCCAGCCTGCTCAAGTGCTAAATATTCAGGATTTGCTTCAAGCAGGTCTTTCATCTGATTCTGAACTTCAATCGCTTCAAGCCGGCTAAATCCAGCTTTGAGCATCATGGGAATATTGAGATGTCCGCGGCTAAAGCCTTCGGTGTACCATTCCGGCATTGGATCCTGGAGATAGTTACTCAGTGCGGGATCAAGCGCCTGAACGGGGAAGGTCAGCAGGGCGGCTGCGGCCAGCGCTAGAAGAAGAGCCTTGCGTTTCATGAATGCCTCATGTGAGTTCAGACAGAACTCAGATTTTTGTTCACCTTAGCACAGAAGAGAAAGGGCGCAAACACGTCATGACTGCAGATGGACTCTCTTTGCTGCCTGTTGAGCAAGCTTCTGAAGAAATCTGTAAATCAGTTTATTCCGGCTCAATTTAAACGCTTTAGTCTTTGAATTGTAAATTGATTGTAAAATGAGTCTTGCAAACCTGGCCCCAAACTTGATTCCCTAAAATACGGTCTCTACAATGAGAATTGCAGATTGTCAGCAGCTCAATTGCTTACTGTCCACTCATCGCAAACTGAGCGAGAAAGTAAAGCGTCTGAAGTTAGATGGTTCCATCTAACTTCTTTTTGTTTTTTGGGGATTTTTTATCCACATGCTTTAATCTTGATGTTTTTAGATTTTGCTTATTAGCCTCCTCATCAGCTTTGCTTAAACCTGAGTTTAAGTCCACGTTAACCATCTTCAGATCCCTATTTAGTCCTCTATAACATGGGCAGAGAGGTGGATGGTTTTTATGACGACAGTTGGTAATTCGGGAGCAAATAATCCCCAGTTCAATACAATTCAGGAAACTGCGGCAACGGTTGCCATTGGCCGTACTCAGCCCTTAAATCCTCAGACTCCCCAACTTGCACAATCAGCTCAAGTAGCTCAAGTAGCTCAACTCAGCCCTCAGGATCAAATTCGCCAGACTGCCGGTGTGACAGGTAAAGCCGCGCCTGTTGACTTAGTCGGCTCAACCCCCCAGGCCAATCAGATTCGCGACTTATTGGCGCGTAAAGATTTTGATGCGATTACGGATCTGGTCAACCGGCTTGGTGAGCGCGGCCTGGGCAAATTAGATCTGAGCCTGGATGAAATTAAAACCATTGCAGAAGGCATGGGCCAGGGCAGTTGGAATGCGGGTCTACCTGTTTTTGCCAGTTTTAGCACTGAAGATCGTCAGGCTGTACAGACGCTGTTAATGCATAGCCTGCTGCATATTAATCAAAAAGTAGGCAGCCTGAATCAGACCGTGGGCCCTGAAGCCGTGATCAGCCTGCTGCGCAGCTCCGAGAGCCGTGATTTAGAAGGTCTGTCTATGTCGAATCGCCATATGATGATGGCGATGTTAGACCCTGGTAATTCGATCTGGGGCTCAATTAAGGGCGCCAGTGGTGAAGTTGCCCGGCGTTTTATCGGCAACGATACTCAAGCTGATGAGCTTAAAAGTAAATTATTGCTGGCCACCAAAAACGAGTCTCAGGTACGTGAATTACTCGATACGCTGAATCAGTTTAATCGTGACGATGTGGTGTTTCAATATGTCAAAGACATGCCGCCAGCTCAATTAAATAAACTCTCCGAAGGCTTTAAGACTTATCTGTTAAAAGAATTAGTCGATAGCAAAATTAACGTAGCCGGTTTTGAGCTGGACCTTAACAAAATTGCTAACCTTGATGAAATGCTCAAAATGGTTTCACCTGAGCATGCCCAGGTAGCACGTTCACTTTATCTGGCGTTAAAACCCGAAACCCGCCAGTCAGCTGAAGTTCAGGAAATCGTCAAAAGCAGTGATGTGATGATGAAGCAGCTTCAGGATCTGGAACGTGAGATTAAGACCGATGCAGATGGCGGCAAGCTGAGTGCAGACAAGCTCAATACTTATCGTGAGCGCCTGACCAGCTTTAAAGCCCAGACGGCCCATGATCCGGCCCTGCAGCAAAAAACGGCTGAGCTTGAAAACCTCTTAAATCAGCTCCAGCAGGGTTTAACCCAGGCTGATCAGACCCGCCAGCTAGGCCTGACCGCTGTGTCTCAGGCCACTCAGGCCCTAACGGGCGTGCAGCAGCAGGCTAAAACTCTTCAGGATCAGGTCAAATCACTGAGCAGTAATGTCGGCGCACTTGAACTGAAGATCACAACTACTGAAAACAACCTTAAAAATAAGCTGACTCAGTTGTCTGCTTTGGCTCAAAATGCTGGCGCTTTAGGTGAAGAGTATAGTCAGATTATCGGCCAGATTCAGCCATTAATCGACGACGGTAAACCTTTGCCCGGTAAATTACCCCAGCTGGATCAGCTTATGACAAAGCTGCAGCAGGCTGAATCTCGCCTGAGCAACTTAAGTCCTGAGTTAGCTTCTCTCAAAACTCAGTTTGGCGAACTACGCAGTCAGATTCAGCAGCAGCGTCAGGAACTCACTCAAGCGACAACTCAGTTTAATCAACAACGTCGAACGCTTGAGACAAAAACTACGCGTCTGGAGACTTTGCTTGGCAATTACCAGACCCAGATTAGCCAGCTGGAGCGCAAACAAAGCGAAGCCAGTACCAAACTTGCTGGTTTTACAGAGCTGCCGGACGCTCAGCGCCAGACGATTCAGAAAGAGCTTAAAACAGCTGCTGATGCAATTCAAAGCCATCAAGCCAGTTATGCTGAGCTTGATAAAACGCTGAAAGAGACCTTAGTCCCAGGAGCGCGCGCAGCGGTTGCTGTGGCTGCTGAAGTCAATAGTCAGGTTGAAACCGTTCAAAGTCGCTTTGCTCAGGCTGAAGTGCTTGTGGCATCTGCGACTGAAATGATTAGCGCTGCAGAGACTCAGATTCAGGAAGTGGAGTCTGCCCTTGACGCCACCAAACGCCAGGCTCGAGAACTTGTCGTGAAACTTGGCAGCACCCTTGATAGCATGAGCTCTAATGACCTAAAAGCCGCAAAAGGTCAGATCAGCGATATGGCCAAAGCCTTGCGAGCGCAGAATAACGGCGATCAGAAAGCGATTGAGGCTGAGCTTAATCAGCTGAATGAAATCAATACCCTGATTGATAAAACCCAGGCCGATCTTAAAGCCGCTAAGGACATTAGAGATAACCTGGGCAAAGCCTTAAATGGCGCTCGTAACACAAATCGTTCAACCAGTCAGGTGCTTGAATCTGCTTTGCGCGATGTTCAGGCTGCAAGTGCTGCGGTGACGGATGCTCGCCAGTCAGTGGATCTGGTTGAAGGTGAGCTGGCCCGTTTAGGTGATGATGTCAAAGGTTATGAGCAGGAGATCCTGCGCTATACCGAAGCGCTAAATGCTTTGGGAGCTGGTAATGAGACTTCTAAAGCTGATTTTAAAAAAGCTTTGCCAACTCAACCGGGTCAAAAGCCTGGCAGCATTCAGACTATTCAGGCTGAAAGCCAGAAAATGCTTCAGACCTTTGCCAGCAATGAAAGCAGTCGCGATGAGCTACGTGCCAAAATTAAAGATCTGCGCGCTAAAATGGAAAGTAAACAGCTGGAAATGCAGCATCAGCGTGGCCAGCTTGAAACCGCCAATCAATCACTGACCAGCAAACTCAAAGGGCTTAAAGAGAGCCAAACGAAGCTCCAGCCTTTAATTGAGTCACTTGGCAGTGCTGAGATCACTATGGCAAATACCATTGCTGAAAACAGTGAGTTAATTGCCAAGTGGGCGGGTCAAAAGCCCAGTAATAAAGCTGTAGTTGCAGCACTTGACCGGGCCAAACAAGAAAATATCAATCTGCAAACCCAGCAAAAAAAAGTTGGGCCTTTGTTAGAGCAGGCCCGTCTCGAACTCGCCAATATTGATAGCCAGATTCGCGATTTAGAAGCCGCCAGTGCACAAGTCAGTGAACAGATTTTAGATGTCGACGTGACGTTAAATCAAAAGCTGGCAGGGGCTGTCAGTCAGTTAGATAAAACCCAGAACGAAATTCGTGACCTGGATGCCCGTAAAGCTGCATTAAAATCAGAGCTGCAGACCCTGTTAGGCCAACTCGACAGCGGCAACGGTATGAGTTCTGAAGCGGTCTTTAGTCAATTAAAGACGTTTTTAGATCGCAGCCAAGATTATGAAACCATGCAGCTGATCAATGAAATTGGCTCACGCGTAGGCGAAGCCAGAGGAGCTGTGCGCAGCGCTGATCAGATTGTCAGTCAGGCCAATTTAGCTGTCAGCAGCGCCAAAGAAAATCTAAGCAGCAGTCAGGCTGAAGTGGCGCGGATTAATGCTGATATTCACGCCCTTGAAATTGAAACCGGTCAGATGGAAGCTGAAACTCGTGATGCCCAGACAGGTTTGCTGGATGTCCAGCGTCAGCTATTAGAGCAGCGCCGTCAGTTGGGTGTGGTCAATCCCCAGTACCAGAATCTGCTTGAGCGCTATAGCCAGATTTTAGAAGCTGGGCGCCCCATGACCGCTGCCGAAGCGGATGAACTCAAAGGGATTGAAAGTCAGTTAACGGGTATGGAATCTGATCTGGCTCGTGTCTCAGATCAGCTCAGTTCGCGGATTACCCAGATGAATATGCTCAAGTCGCGGGTCAATACCCGGATTGATGAGTTATCTCAGAAAACCCGCCGCCTCGAAGAGCTTCGCGCCAAGCTGGTGACTTCTCAAGCTCAGCTGACCACGGCTAAACAAACAGTGGGCACAGCTCGTGAAGGTCTGGTCAAAAAGCGCGATGAACTTAAGCGCCTACGCGATGAATTGGCGAGTAAACCACGGATTCAGGGTTTAGCCGAAGTCAAAGCCGTGCTGAGTAATTTAGATTCAGCGATTGCCGAGCTGGATGCTGGAATCGGCCGGGCTGATGACAGTCTCAAGGGCATAGATGAAACCCTTGAGCAGACCAGTGAGTTAATTACCCAGATTGATAAAGGCCTTGAAGCTGCGCGTAATCTTAAAGGCCGTTTGGAAATGATTCAGGGTAAATTAGCTGACATGCTGATCCAGGCTGCTGGTTTAAAAGCTGATTTAGGTGATTTGCTGGCGCTATTAGGCAAACTCAAGCTTGAATTTAAAGACTTAGAGCGCAATCTTAAAGAGTTTGTACAGGCTCCCCCAGCGGACTCTGGCCCATCTGAGCAGCCTGGGTATTCTGCGCCGACAAGTCCACAAGCACAGTCAAATGGTTCTGGTACCCAGCACTTGAGTGAACAGCGTACAGAGCAGCGTCGCCTGTCTTTTTCACAGCGCTTAAGTGATCAGATGACCAATCTTTGGGGGCAGCGTCAGCGTCAGGCTGAAAGCCGCCATGAGCAAGAACATCAGACGCGGCGTGCGGCGATGATACAGGATCTGGAACAACGTCTGGCGCTCTCGCGTCAGTTTCAGACAGAGCTGTCAGCCCAGGCGGCAGAACGCCAAGGGCTTGAAGACATCACCGCTCATAAGGTTCAGATGGCTTTGATGGGACTGGATGATTCATCAAGCTTAAATGTTGTCTGATGTCAGTGAAAAGAAAACCGAGTAGCATAGAAGAATGAATAATCCATCTTCCCGGCCTGTGAGCCCGCGACCTTCAATGGCTCAGGCTACACTCGCCAAGAAAAAAAAGAAACCTCGCCGCTGGCCGTATGTTTTGTTGTCGTTAGCGGCACTCTGCGTGCTGGCTGTTTTAATCTTGCCGCGTTTATTAGTGCAGCAGGCCACTCAAAAACCTGCTGAAACCGGTACGTTTATCACTCAACAGGTTCAGACCACCACCTTACAGGACAAAATGCAGCAAGCGTTGATTGCGGGTGGCAACGGTAGTCAGGGGACTGCCGCACAGCCTAACCAGGCAAACCAGGGCCAACTTACTCAACCGGGCCAGCCAACTCAGAATCAGTCCGGCAGTCAGTCTGGTCAAAATACGACCACTCAGTTTGATTCTCAGGTTATGAGTAATATTAATACTGACTCCTCAGCAGGCCAGAATAATACCCAGAGCCCTAACCAGACCAGCAGCCAGACTAATCCTCAAAACCAGAGTGCCAGTCAGCCCAATGTCCAGAACCAGACTGCTGGCCAGAACAACTCAGTTGATGCGGGTCGTCAGTCTCAGCCTGTCCAGAATACTCAGCCTGCACAGCCTCCAGCCAATGATGGGCGCTTTCGGGTTCAGATGAGCGCAAGTGAAATCTCCGGTATGATTAACTCAGGACTTGTTCAGGGTACAGCTCCTGAATACCGGGCTTCGATTCAAGGGGTTTCGACGACGATTCAGGGTGGACGCGCTCGCATTACAGTCGCTTTGCTGCCGCGTCATCTGCCAGATGCCTTTTTGAGTAATCTGCCTGGCGTCACGCGCGATACGCCCACGGTTTATCTGGGTGGTGAAATGAGTCTGAGTGTCTCAGGTAATACCATTACGCCAACGATTCACCAGCTTTCGCTGGGTAATTTCCGCGTTCCGATGCCTTTTATTCAGAGTGCTGTTGCGCAAACTGTGCGTCAGCAGGCGGATCAGCTCCTGCGTTTGCCTAACGGTCAGCGCGCTAGCCTTGATGATGTGATTCTTGATCAAGGAGCTGTTACGCTGGTTGGGCATGTTCAATAAAAGCGCATAAATAAAATCTTGGCCCCAAAACTTCAGCCTGAATCATCTGCTAAGATGGTTCAGGCTGATTGATTAAGGGGGTTCTTGAATGCAAACTCTGAATAAAATTCTATTAGGTAGTTTAGCGGCGGCCGCGTTATTTGCAGGTTTTTCTCTGACAGCTCAACCGGATCAGGTCCTGGCAGCCCAAAAATCCGCAAAGGGCAATTGCCCCTCGCTGTTAAATCACACGCTGAATGGGATTGATGGCAAGCCAAAAAATCTTTGCCAATATCAGGGCAAAGTGGTGATGATTGTTAATACTGCCAGTTTCTGTGGCTTTACACCCCAGTACAAAGAACTTCAGGGTCTCTACGATCGTTATCGCGGTCAAGGATTAGTGATATTAGGCTTTCCGGCCAATAACTTTGCTAATCAGGAACCCAATAGCGACGCCGAAATCGCCAAGTTCTGCAAAGATAATTACAGCGTCAGCTTCCCGATGTTTGCCAAAACCCCCGTTGTGGGTGCTCAGGCTAACCCACTGTTTAAACAGCTGACTCAGAAAACCGGTAAATCGCCAGTCTGGAATTTTCATAAGTATCTGATTGATCGCAAAGGCAATCAGGTTCAGAGCTTTGACAGCAGTGTAAAACCCCAGAGTGATCAAGTGCGTCAAGCAATTGAGCGCATGCTGAAACAGTAAAGCGGCTGTTTATCTGAGGATGATTTGAAAGATTTAGCGAGCCAGTCCTGAAATGGCTTGGCTGAGAGCATCGAGTTTATCAGAGAGGGCAGCGGTGGGATCCATGTCTTCAGTGTCAGAACCTGCTTCAGAAGACTCTTCGTTTTCTTCAGCTGTTTCTTCGCTGCTTTCCTCAGTGGTTTCTTCAGTGCTCTGTTCTTCAGCCGCTTCTTTGACAATCGCTTTGCCATCGGGGCTGGCCGTTTCGGGCTCAGGGGCCGTGTAAAAATACTTATACTCGCCACCAGTCTGCAGGGTATAGCGGTTTTGAGCCGCTAAATCCTGAACCACTTTGCCTGAGCTGTCGCGCTGGGGAAGATTATAAGCGCGGTAGATGTCTGATGTGCCCCGGCCACAGCCGGTGAAAGCGAGAAGAGCCAAAAGTACAAACAGAGGGCGTTTCATGCCAGGGCATCCTTTTTCTGAAGTCTGACTATTTAGTGCTTAAGCAATCAATAGATGCAGATTAAATCTAGATAAACATATAGACAATTTAAAGTTAAAACTTGTCTGGATTTTTAGGCTAAATGAATGTTTGGCTGAACTGAACATACGATCTGGATAAGATATTTACACCGGCAGGGTTTAACAAAGGGCAAAAAGCCCTGTAAAATCTGCATTAATCCCTATTTTAACGGGCTTGTCCCTACTCGCTAGAATCTTTACAGATCGGGTGATTTGGGCTTAAAACAAAATAGGCTATTAGCAACAGAAAGAGATATTGCGTGTCGGACCGCTTGTTAAATGAAGATGAAGTACCTGAACCGGACCTGCTCAAAGCACTTGAAGCAGAACTGAGGTCTGATCCAGCTGCTGATGCCGAACTTGATGAGCTGAAAGATCAAGAACTCGCGGATGATGACTTAGCCGATGATGAATTGATTGTGATGGATGTTGAAGACGCCAAGCTGGCGCCAGGACGTCCCCGGCGTAAAATTTTGCGGCGTCGCATTCGCATGGTCATGATTGATGTTTATGATGGTTATGGTACATCAGAACGTCTACGCGTCAGAGGCCGACTCTTTTTTAAACGACGAGCTGATGAGGTGGCTGAAACAGACAGCCGTTTCCGTAATCTCGTGAATACCTCACGTCGCTTTGTGGTGAATGAAGCTGAGAAAGTCTGGGTGCAGGTTCAGTTGAGGGAGAAAGTCTGTGAAGTACAGACCGATCATGAGGGCTTGTTTGAAGCCGTCTTTGAAGACATTGGCAATATTCCCTATGGCGTGCACTCTGTGACTGTCACCTTAGCAACCCGAAACCGCCGGCGGATGCAGGCTGAACCTGGGATTGGGCATTTTATTCTGCACCATGTTGATTCTGATCGAGTCGGGATTATTTCAGATATTGACGATACGATTCTGATGACGGGCGCCACGAGTAAAGTCAGATTGCTTCGCAACGTCTTTTTAAGCAATTACAAAACCCAGGGTGCTGTAGACGGTATGAGCGATATTTATCGCGCGATTCATTACGGACCAGAGGGTGATGGGTACGATGCGACTCACTATGTCTCAAGCAGTCCAGATAACCTGTATAGCCGTATCAATATGTTTTTGGACTATCGTCAATTTCCGTCAGGCTCAATTGATCTTAAAAATCTTGGCCTGCGTAAGGGTTCTGACTCACTGTTTGACCATGAAAAATATAAACATGGCCGGATTAAGCGCATTTTTGAAACTTATCCTAAACGGCGTTTTGTGCTGTTTGGTGACAGTGGTGAACATGATCCCGAAATTTACCGCCGCATTGCTCGGGATCACCCTAGTCAAATTATGGCAATTTATATTCACAACGTGACTCAGGATAATCCCTACAGTTCTCGCTTTGAAGGCCAGATGCTGTTTACTTCGATTGATAAAGTGCGTCGGGATTTGCTGCGTCGCGGCTTAATTTATTCTGAGTGAGCAATTTGCTCAGCGAGCAGCTGAGGTTTTGGTTCAGTTAAATCTGTTGATCCAGAAAGCGTGATTCTGGCCACACCCAGATGACCAAAATAGGTGGCAAAAGCCTGCATTGGGACAGTCAGAGACTGTTCAGGACTTGAGCTTAAAGACTCCCCCTGAGCGTTACGAGGGCTGTCCTGCCCCTGGGCCCGCAGCAGTTTAACGCTATCAGAATCTGCTTCATAAGCGATTAAAGCATAAGCTTCTGCTAAAAGCTGACCGTCTGCAGAGACTGGCTGTAACCAAGGGTACTGATTGCCTGCTGCGACTAAGACTTGTCCGGCAGCCAGACTGTCAATCATGACCTGACGCAGTCCTTTGACAGGGGTTAAAGCCGTATCGTAAAGCTCAGCCGGATGGCCGCAGAGTAATTCTAAAGCCTGAGCCAGTAAGGGGCCTGGGCCGTTATCAGCATCAGCATAGGCGTCCGGGCAGACTGCTGCTGCAGCTTTTTCGATCAGTACGGGGCCCATCTGGCTGCCGCCTGCAAAAACCAATTGTTCAATCTGAGTGGGAGCGTTGACGTTAAGGGCAGGGCAGCCAGGAAAGACAACTAAATAATCCGGGCCATCCGTCTGAATCAGATTCTGTAAATATTCAGGATCACGCTGACTCAAAGCCTGCATGACCGCTAAGAGGCTACCGTTACCGGCCAAGCCAGTAGCAAGGGTTAACGTGTCTGATGGTGCTTGAGCTGTTTTAAGACTGCGAGCATAAACAAACAGAGATTCAATCTGGCCGGGCGCCACGGTACGCAGTAGAGCTTCAAAGCTTTGTTCATTTAATGACCACTGTAAACAGCCGCTAAAGGTGCTTTCCAATCGGCAGAGCAGGCGATAAAGCACAGCCTGGGCAATGATGAGCGCGTGATCTTGTTCTTGGGGATTTTTCAGCAGTCTTTGTTTGAGATCAGCAAGGCTTTCAGCACTTGTTGCGGACAGTCTGTCATAGACGCGGCGTAAAAGCTGAATCCATTCACTACCAGGAAAAGGACTGCTGCTTGAAGCAAAAGAACGGGTCCGGGTACGAGCTGGCAAAACTGGCGTGATGGCAGAGAGCGGCAGGGCATGGCCCATGGGGAGCCTCCAGACTTAGACTGGCCTGACGGGACAAACATTTCATTTATCAGGCT
>CAJYHH010000086.1 GCA_913773825.1 Candidatus Sericytochromatia bacterium
GCCGATTTTATGGTTAATCGTTTTCTAAATTAAGGTTAATTAATGGTTATGATCTAACAAGATCATAACGGGCTTTTCCTATATAAATTTCATAAGTCAGGTGCATTTCTAATTTCGTATAAATCAATGAGGTCTGTCAGGATATGAAAAAGATTCTTTCTCTCGTCGCTGGAACACTGCTGCTTGCTCAACTGACCGCTTGCGGTAACGCAGCAATGCCGGCTGCATCTATGGCCAATCGCCAGATTGCTCCCGCTCAGTCCACCCAAGTATCCTCTCAGTCCTTTATCGGTATTAACAAAGAAATCAGCAAAGCTGTTGAAGCCAACTTCAAAGCCAAAGACGCTGATGGCGACGGCTTTATTGTTCCAAAAGAATTTCCGGTTGAATCTCCTGAAGACTACAACCACTTCCGTCGTTTTGACTCTAACAAAGACGGTCGCCTGACTCAGCGTGAACTGAACCCCAGCCTGCTCAGCCGCGCGATGGACATCCTTGAAATTAAAGCAACTGCAGCTTTCTTATTTGATGACCTCGACGTTGACAATAACAAACAGCTCAGCAAAACCGAAGTTGCCGCTTGCAAAATCCCCGGTGTTGCCGCCAGCTATGACGCTTACCTCGGCAAAAGCCTGTTTGGCCGCAAACTGGAATACCTGCGCAAAACCGACTTTGAAAATCTGGTTGCGTTTGCTCTGATGGGTCCTTCTAACGGCACTCGCGTCACCACTCCTGCTGGCAACCAGCCTAAGTGATCATCGTGATCACAGCGATCGCTTTAAACGCTAAGTTTTAATCTTTCTGCTGAGCGGCCCCTCGTGGGCCGTTCTGCCGTTTTTGCAAGTTGTTCGATCCCGCATCAGGCCTTAAGGATACAAGCTTCGAGCATATAGTATCGAAATCCTGAACTGTGGTATAGAATAAAGTGAACAGTTAACCTACAAATCGTACTCACACCACCAAACTCTAGGAGCATGGCATGTTCGAGCGTTTTACTGAAAAGGCAATCAAGGTGATTATGCTGGCTCAGGAAGAGGCCCGGCGCCTGGGCCACAACTTTGTCGGCACGGAACAGATACTGCTGGGACTGATTGGCGAGGGAACGGGCATTGCAGCCAAAACCCTCAAAAGTCTGGGCGTGACCCTGCGTGATGCACGGGTCGAAGTTGAAAAAATCATCGGTCGGGGTTCGGGTTTTGTCGCCGTTGAAATTCCCTTTACCCCCCGAGCCAAACGGGTGCTTGAGCTGTCATGGGACGAAGCTCGGCAACTGGGTCATAACTACATCGGAACTGAGCATCTGTTGCTGGGCCTGATTCGCGAAGGCGAAGGCGTAGCGGTCAGAGTACTCGAAAACGTTGG
>CAJYHH010000087.1 GCA_913773825.1 Candidatus Sericytochromatia bacterium
ATGGCGCCTTTGGGCTAGCCCCTGTGCAGCTCCAGGAGACCTTTTTAACGGACTGTGCTGCCCGCCTTAAACCCGAAGGCGTCTTAGTGATTAACTGCTGGCGCGAACACGAAAATAATTCTGAGCTGATTGACTTACTCAGTCGTTTGTTTGTCGATATCCGGGTTTGCCCCACAGGAGACGGCAACTGGGTGATTTTTGCCGCCCACTGGCTACTAGAATCACAGCCTAAGGTTTTAAAAGCCGCAGCAGAAAGCTGGTCAGCTAAGTTGGGTTTTTCGCTCGTGCGCCATCTTAAACAGCTCACACCTTATCAGGGCTAAAAACAGCTTATTCGACAGCTCTATCTCACCCTGCTGCCAAGCGTAAAAACAAGCCGTCAAAAAAATGAGTCTTCTTGTTACAAAAAATTCAAATCAATGTCACTGTTTTTAAAGCTCAATTTTTTAGACGTCGCCAAAAAACCTAACGCTCTTTGCGATTTTAAAAAGCTAAAGATCAAGTGAAAATAATGTTTATAAAAGAAAGTCTGTAAATCAGCTGACTGGATTTCGGCAATCCAGGCAGAACGACCGCTGTATCTTTTTTGATGTCAATTTGTAACAATCAAGATAACAAAGAATTTTAAAATATCTGCGAGTATTTAGAGCTTAATCAGTCACAAACAAGATTTCAGGCAAATTATTTGCCAAAATCCGATCTAAAATATATACTGCACAAACAACAATTTTAATAATTATTAATGATTAAATCATCAATAATCATTCCAAGCGATTCATTTTTTAATGAATCAGTTGTGAATCTATAGCCTTTAAGCTTAAAGAGTGCTTTTTCATAATATCCGGACAAAATCTGCACCGAAAGAAGATTATGCCCGTTTTTTGCTCATGTTTGATGCTTACTAAATCTGGCTTGCTGCTTGTGATAACGAAGACGGAGTAAGACACTGGTGAACTTGGAGAACAAGTACATTCTTGGCGAAGAGCTGGGTCGCGGCGCCACTGCACGTGTGTTTTTTGCTCAAGACAAAGTGCTTGAGCGCCAGGTTGCGCTTAAAGTGATGCAAAATCCACCTGACGCCAGTGATCAGGATCGAGAGCATCTGACCCGACGCTTTTTACAAGAAGGCAAAACCTTAGCCGGCCTGTCTCATATTTATATCCCGCAGGTGTTTGAAATTGGCGAGTGGCAATCAGCGCCCGCAATTGCCATGGAGCTGATTCATGGCCAAAAGCTGTTTAGCTATCTGCAGCAGCAGCCTGCTTTAAAAGATCTAACGCTAAGAATGGCCGAAATTGCTGATGCTTTACACTATGCCCATGGTCGGGGTGTCGTCCACCGCGATATTAAGCCCGATAATATTCTGATTTCGGAACGGGCCTGGCTGATGGACTTTGGCGTCGCCCGCCAAGAAGACAGCGTACTCAAAACCAGTGACGGCACCATGTTAGGCACGATTGCCTATATGGCACCTGAACAGCTGTATAACAGCGCCCATGCCGATGCCCGCTGCGATATTTATTCACTTGGCGTGCTGCTCTATGAACTGTTTACAGGTCAGCTCCCTTTTGATGGCGCCAGCCCGGCTGCGGTGATTTTAAAAGTCTTTAACAGCGAAGCTCAGGCCCCAATTGAAGTGGCCCCCCAACTCCCCCCAGCTCTAAGTGAATT
>CAJYHH010000088.1 GCA_913773825.1 Candidatus Sericytochromatia bacterium
TGAGCGTCTCCTGCTGTCGCCAACTGGGTTAACCCCGGTAAGGCTTGAGCACAGATACCGGCTGCCCGCTCGCGGCTACGTGGGACGCCATAGCCGTCATCCGTGGCTTCACAGAGTAAAAACAAACCAAAGGGATTGAGGCTATCAGAGGCACTCTGAATCATTTCAAGCGCTTTGATCGGATCACGTTGTATGCCCACGCCATACCGCAGGCTCCAGCCCAGCAAGGCCTGAGCAGCCGGATCGCCAGCTGTGGCGCGGTCATTGAGCTCTGTCAGTTGTCTACGTGGATCCGTGTAATCAGCCCGAACAGCGCGAGTCGGTGCAGCCGTGATAAATGCAGCAATCAAAAAATAGACATAGGGCTTCATGGCCACCTCCAGCAGTGAGCAGGAAGATTATAGGGCTTAAGAGGGGATCAAGAAAAGAGTTTAGGTGGAACTCACGCTGCACGCGGTTTAATCTGGGTGTGCTGAACCTGTAAGCTTTGCTTGCCTGCTTCTAAGCAGCGGCGTCAGCTGCGCTAAACCGTGGCTAAAGGCCACACTCAGTCTGCTAAACCCTCTACCCTACCCGATTGCGTAGAATGCCAATGCCTTCAATTTCCAGTTCAACCACGTCGCCAGACTGTAAAAAGCGATCCAGTTCTAAACCACAGCCGCTGCCGACGGTGCCTGAACCTAACACATCACCGGGGTAAAGCGTGACACCTTCAGAGGCAAAAGCAATCATCTGCTCAAAGCTAAAATGGGAAGAGCCTGAGTTGCCCCGTGACCACTCTTCGCCGTTGACTCGGGCCGTCATGGTCAGATTGCGTGGATTATCGATTTCGTCAGGCGTGACTAAACAGGGGCCTAAACTTGATGCAAAGTCTTTGCCTTTGGCGGGGCCTAAGCCGACTTTCATCACTTCCATCTGAATGCGACGGGCGCTCCAGTCGTTGAGAATAGTATAGCCCGCAATATATTCACTGGCTTCTTCAACCGGGATATCCCGACCTTTTTTGCCAATTACAATTGCCAGCTCCAGCTCATAGTCTTTACGGTCTTCGCCTTTAGGAAAGTGAATCTCTTCGTCATAGCCGACAATTGAGCGGGGATTGCCGTTGTAATAAACCGGGTACTGATACCATTCGGGCACGACGTCTAAGCCCCGTTTGGCGCGGCAGGTTTTAACGTGTTGTTCAAAGGTATAAAAGTCGAGCAGGGCGCCAGGGCGTAAAATAGGGGCGCTGAGTCTGACTTGAAGCGGATCATAGGCATGTAAAGGCAGTTGCTTCATTTCTTCAAGCGCGTCATAAACTGCATAGGCCTGCTCCATACCGGTTTCCTGGTAAAGAATCGCCAGCAGATCATCTGGCAGGGCGGTTGCCTCAGGAAAGAGCAAAAAAGAAGCTTTGGCCAGATCGACGATGCCATGAGCGGTCACCACCCCAGCTCGGGGACGTTCACTGTCGGTTTGAAAGGTCACCAGTTTCATGATCGAAAATTCCTCTACCTTTAGGCTACACAGTTAGTCTATACAGCTAGTCTACACAAGAGTCTGACCTT
>CAJYHH010000089.1 GCA_913773825.1 Candidatus Sericytochromatia bacterium
CTCTGGAAAATCCCCGCCAATGCCGGCACTTTAACTCAGGCCAATCAGGCTGTGGCCCAGTGGACAGGTGCACCGAGCGGTCAGCATCTGGTGACGTTAGAAGTCTCAGACGGCATTCACACCACTACCCGCACGCTTTTAGTCAATCTGGCCAATCAGTCACCGCTGATTCAGGATATTGATGTCAGTGGTCTGAGCGAAATCAGCTCTGGGGTCCATGCGGGCAATTTGAATGTAATGGCCAGTGACCCTGAAAATCAGCCTTTGAGCTATCTCTGGTCATTGAGTCGTGGCAGTCTGACAACGGCTGATACTTCTAACCCGGTGGGCTGGAACTCAGGCGCTCAGGCCAATATCTCTGAACAATATACCGCAACTGTGACGGTCTCAGATGGTCAGGCCAGCCAGACGTTTAGTAAAAACTTTACGCTGCGAAATAATCAAGCGCCGGTCATCACAGGCCTGCAGCAGAATATTACTGAAACCACACCGGGCAACTTTAACGGTAGCTTGGCAGTTAGCGCCACTGATCCAGAAAATAACGCCCTGACTTATAGCTGGGTGGATTCTAACCCTTCGATTTTGCAGAGTTTAAGTGGCGCAACCGTCCAGCTTAAGCCGAATGTGCCGGCTGGTACCTATGCCATTCAGGTTAAAGCCAATGACGGGCGTTTGGATTCAGCAAGCAGTACTCAGAATATTGTCTTGTCGACAAATAATCTGCCGCCTGTGATTCAGCACCTCAGCCGCCATATTCCTTTTAATCAAGGGGTTCATAGCGGTGTGCTGGGAGTCGCTGCCACTGACCCTGAAAATCGGCCTTTGAGCTATAGCTGGCAGATTATCAGCCAGCCAGGTGGCGCGAGTCTGACAAACGCAAATACAGACAGTCCAAGTTTTAGCGGGCCACAGGGGAATTACACCGTGAGGGTGACCATTACGGACGGGACCGTTGCGCCGACTCAGACCATTACGGGCGATATGAGCTTTACGCTGACTGATCCCAATCTGGCCCCGACTGTAACCGGAGTCAATGCAGGGCAATCTAGCTATAATAGCCAGACTTCCCTGCATACGGTGCAGCTGACCGCAGCGGGTACGGACCCTGAAAGTCAGCCTCTGAGCTATAGCTGGTCGTCGAATGGCGGCACCCTCAGTGCCGGTACGGGCAATCCGATTAGCTTTACAGCGCCTGCTGGGACTTATCAGCTATCAGTCAGAGCCAATGACGGAACCAATCTTTCACCGGTCTATACTTACCCGGTGACGTTTACTAATCCCAATCGCCCGCCGGTTATTGCGGGCGTGACGCCTACGTTGAGCCTCAATAACGGCCAATATACGGGTTCTTTAGCGGTTTCAGCATCTGATCCTGACAATAATCCGCTGACTTATACCTGGTCGGTGTTGTCTGGTGGCAGCTCACTGGCTGCTAGCACGGGTCAGTCTGTTGGCTGGACCGCTGCTGCTGGTGCGCATCAGGTTCAGGTTGTGGCCCATGATGGCCAGACTTCATCAGCGCCTTTTGTCTTTAATACAACCCTGCAAAATAACCAGGCGCCTCAGATCAGCGGGATTGATGTCAGTTCAGACGCCATTAACTTTGGCGGCAGCCAGTTTCAGCGTAACCTGACGGTGAATGCCACAGATCCTGACAGTGCCAATTTGACCTATAACTGGTCCGTTTTATCTGGTTCACCTGCTGGTAGCTTTTTGCAAGCTTCAACCTTTGGCAACACAGCCGATAATACGTCGCGTACAGTAGCTTATCGCGCCAATCCCAATACGGTTTATGTGGTAAGAGTTCAGGTCAGCGATGGCGTCAACACCAGCACATACTCTAAAAGCGTGCTGCTTAACAATAATCCACCGATTGTGACCTCGCTGAATTATTCTGTGGCCTGTGCGGGTAACGGGACATATACCGTTCCCTTAAATGCCAGTATTATTGATTTTGAAGGCCATCCGATAACCTCAGTGGACTGGTCGGTCAGTGGCGGCAGCCTAAGCGGCA
>CAJYHH010000090.1 GCA_913773825.1 Candidatus Sericytochromatia bacterium
CCGCTGGTCCCGCCTAAATTTTCTAAGCGACTTAAGACATCGGCATAACTGAGCTTAAGACAGCGATGCTGAATATCCTGAACAAATAAAGCGCGCTCAAAGCGTCTGACAAAAGCTGGATCGTCAATGTATAAACCGATTTCCTGATTAAACAGAATATGCTCGTTTTGATCACCGGTCAGGACTTCTTTAAACGGGGACTGCAGCGAGCGCAGGGTCAGATTGGCTGAACCCACCAGACAAGAGCGCCCGTCCACGCTGATCACTTTGGTATGCGCCATGCGGCTGAATTCACCAGCCACACCCGTATACAGATAAGCCTCGACTTTGCCTTTGCCGGTCTGCTGCTGATGCTTCATCAGCTGGCGCACAGCTTCGGTATTGGTCGGATTAAAAATCTCAATATTGCTGACATCAGGAATAATAATCAGGATTTCAATTCCGCGTTCCAGCGCTCGCAGCAGGCTGCGTAAGGTCTCTGGATGATAAAAATAGGCGTGTTCGATCCAGATGCGCGTTTGTGCGTTTTCAATTAACTGGCGGATGGCGCCAGCGGTTTCAGTCTGGCGCGCATCGGTCAAGACGACTTCTGATGGGCTTAAAGCCACTTGCCAGCGATGGGCCGCTTTATGAGCTTTACGCTGCAGGCCATGGCGCTTGCGTGGTGCCGGATGATTGTTTTGACGCGTGACGCGCCACCAGTTTTCCATAAAGGCTTGCTGGGCTTTGATTACACCAGGGCCAATAAATTGAACCATCACGTCATGAAAGCTGTCAGGGGCTAAAAACTTATCGCCAAGATTAATCCCGCCGACAAAGGCCGTATGGCCGTCGATTAATAACAGCTTGCGATGATCGGCGCGGGTAATGCCTTCGACATAGGAGTGATACTGTAACTGGCGCTCCAGCCGGCTTTTAATCTGTCGCTGCTGGCGATGAGACAGATGCAGGCGCTGAATATCCTGACCCAGGCGCGTGATTTCATCGCGGAACATGGCCAGAATCGGCTCAGAATGTTCTGGGATCAGCTCAAGATTGCTAAACAGCACAAACACCGGCACACCCTGCGGGCTGCGCGGGTCTAGCTCCAGATGGCCGTGATACTCGCGCAGGCCTGCGCGAGTATC
>CAJYHH010000091.1 GCA_913773825.1 Candidatus Sericytochromatia bacterium
CCCTGAGCATCCACCACTTTGACGGTTTTATGCAGCTCAGTTTTACCTTTGAGCTCTAGTTCAGCGTGTAAGATAGTGAATTCTTCGTCTGTGAGTGTAAATAAAGCCCTGACGCGGCCTTTGCCTGGTTTGCAAAAACGGATTGAAGCAGCTTTGTCCCAGACAATATAGTCTTTGCCTAATAGCTGAATCAACATCAGCATATAAAACGGATCCGTCATGGCGTAAAGCGAGCCGCCAAAATGAGTGCCCACATAATTGCGATTAAACCAGCGCAGATTCATTGAGACATGTACAGTTTTAAAATCGCGCCGAATATAATCCACGCTGACGCCAGCGGCTAAAAAAGGCGGCCAGACATTGAGCAAATGTTTAAAGAGCCCAACTGGTGGCCGACCAATAAGTGAAAATGACTGAGGCATCAGAGACCAACCCAGTTCTGTTTAGAGAGCTCTGAACGCAAAGCCTTGAGCTCATCAATTAAACCTGGATGACAGACATACTCACCTTGGCCACCATCACCGCTGGCGTTATAGGTCTGGCTGCCAGATTGGCGATTGAAGCTGATTTTAACAGGCGCAGGGCCGACCATCATCTGGTTCAGTTGACTGGCGCAGATCAAAGGCTTTACAGATAAATCCTGAATCAGCTGAGTATAAGCAGCTGCATCGTAGTTTTTTTGTAGGTATTCAGCGCTATCAGGCTGGTTACGCAGCTGATAACGCCATTGGGCGAACATCGTCCGGGCCTGGTGATCAAAATTCAGATGCAGTGAAAACAGCTTCTGATGTTCAGGCGGAACTTCAGCCAAAGCTGGCGGGATTATTAGTTTTAAGAGACTTAAACTCGGACTTTTAAGTTTAGAATGAATCTGAGAGTCGGTGCTGGTCACAAAACCCTCACGGTTTAAGCGCCAATAATAGTCCAGTGACACAATCTCAAGCACTTCAGCCGGAATGCTGCTTGTTGTCTCAGCCGACGGGGTGCCGTTGGCTAAGCCTGTATTTGTAGGCTCTGGGGTAGGCTCTGAGGCTTGGCAAGCCATTAACAGACAAGCTGTAGAACCGATCAACAAGCCGCTTACCCAAGCAAACAGTCTGTTAGGCAAATACTTTACTTGTGTTTTTTTCATGGTCTTCACCTACAAATTCTTTGGAAATTCTAAGAGTTTAGCTTGCCTTTCGACCTGATTCCTAGCCTAGCATAGCGCTGCTTGTGGGCATATAATGAATCATTGTTAACACGATGCTTTGGAAATGATCAGAGGTGCTATGACTGACTACATCATCCCACGCGTATTCTTTGCTACAGCCGAAAAACACGCTGCAAGTAAAGCCTTAGGTAAAAAAGTAAAAGGTCAGTATCAATACTTGACCTATATGCAGGTCGCTGAACAAGTTCGTGAACTGGCAGCAGCGCTCTTAGAACTGGGTGTTCAGGCCCGTGACCGAATTGCCATTATGGCTGAAAACTGCCCGGAGTGGGTCGTTTCAGACTTAGGCATTATGAGTGCAGGTGCGCTTGATGTGCCGGTTTATCCGACACTGACTCATGAGCAGCTTGAGTATATTCTCAATGACTGCGGGGCCCGCGGCATTATTGTCTCAAACAATACTCACTA
>CAJYHH010000092.1 GCA_913773825.1 Candidatus Sericytochromatia bacterium
AGCCCAAAGTGCTGCTCATGTTAGTCGCCGCTGCTGTCGCTGGGGTGATCGGATTAGGGCTCTTGATTCTGCTGCTGATCCTGTTTTAATGTTCTTTAAAGCAGTTTTTGTCAGGTTTTGTCAGCTAGATTCGGCCAAAAATCCAAGTTGAGACTAAAGGCCCATTAAAGAATCATACGATTGAGTGAGAATAATCTCGCGAGCACGCTGTGATTTCTTTTATACTACTCAACATCATGAACGTTCCAGCCTTAAAACGAACGACAATTATGATTACGCGACCGCGCCACCAGGCAGCCGAACTTCAGGCCCTGTTTGAAGCGCAAGGAGCCGCCGCTTTTTTGCTGCCAACCGTTGAAATCCGGCCCCTGGCCCAAACTCCTGAAGCTGATGCCGCCCTGCTCTCAAACCTGCTTTACGACTGGCTTTTAATAACCAGCGTCAATGCGGTCAGCCAGCTCCAAGCCCGTGCCCAGGCATTAAATGTAGATCTGACTGCGCGCTTTAGCCAGACAGCGATTGCGGCAATTGGCCCCAAAACCGCCAGCGCTCTTGAGTCCTTGGGCCTAAACGTCACGCTGATTCCTGAGCGTCATGTGGGTGAAGCCTTAGCTGAAGCTTTAATTAAATCTGGCGTCAGTCATCAGCAGATTCTGACTCTACGCAGTCAACTGGCCCGCCCAGAACTGGTTGAGCAACTCAGAGCGGCTGGTGCGAGGGTGGACGATTATCCGCTTTATACCAGCATTGCCCCTGACCAGACTGAGACAACCGCGGCCCGTCAGGCTTTGTTAAAAGGTGAGATTAACTGGATTAGCTTTACCAGTGCATCAGCTGTTGAAAACTTTGCCCAGGCTTTTAAAGACGAGTTGCCTGAATTGCTGCAGCAAACCAAAATTGCCAGTATCGGCCCGGTGACATCAGCAAAAGCCCGTGAATGTCTAGGCCGCGTTGATTTAGAAGCCACTGACCATACGTTACTCGGATTAGTCCAAAGCCTAAGCCTGCAGGAGTCAGCAGCATGAGTTCCAGGACTCTCATTATTGGCGATGTGCACGGCTGTTCACGTGAGCTTCAGCGCTTAATCCGCAATGTTCAGCCAACTGAGATTTATCTGGTTGGCGATCTGTTTACAAAAGGCCCTGACCCCGCCGGCGTTTGGCGCCTGATTCAGGAATATGACATGAAAGCCGTAATGGGTAATCACGATGCCTGGCTGCTTAAAATTATGGACGGTGAAGTTCGGCCAAAACCCAAACATCGTCGGGTCGTCGATATTCTGAACCGCAAATGTGAAGGCTGGGTAGACTGGACACGCGCTTTGCCGCTGTTTCGCGAAGTCCAGAATTTTATTTTAGTCCATGCTGGTCTGCACCCCAGCGGTGAATTAGCTCAGACGACTGAAGAAATGGCCCTGCTGATGCGTCATTGGCCAATCGGCAAACTCAGTGCGCCGCACTGGCATTCACTCTATAGCGGTGAAAAGGGCGTGATCTTTGGTCATGATGCCAAAGGTGGCTTAGTGTATGTTCGCCGCGACGGCCAACCTTATTTAATCGGCCTGGATACCGGTTGTGTCTACGGCAAAAAGCTAACGGGCTATATGCTCGAAACGGACGAACTGTATCAGGTTTCAGCCGCGCAGGTTTATCAGCCGATTTACTGTTTTTAAGCTAGTGGAAGCTTAAAGCCTCAGGTTTACGTCATTAAGTATTTTTGCATTTAAAGCAACGAGCGGCTCGCAACCAGCCACTAGCTTTCTAAAAACGTCTCGATATAGCCAAACTTCCAGGCTGTGCCTTCGAGCAGCACCATTAGATTGGCACCAGAAGGACTGGCTTTGACAATCACTTCATTGCCGCTGAGACCTAAGGGCTTGTAGCTCTGAGCCAGCCAGGTTTCAAGCTGAACACTGGTGCGAAAAGCATCCCAATACAGACTCGCCGTGCCCTGGCCTTTTTCAAAAGAGCTTTTAAGCACCTGGGCGTCAGTTGAGCCAAGTGATTTAGCCAAAATCTGCACAATCATCTCCTGGCTGTGCAGGCTTAAACAGGCCCAGAGCTGAGCATAGTCTTTAGACTGCAAACTGCGAAAAAAGCGCAATGGCACAATGGCTGGGGATTCGTTCATCATTTAAAGCTCTCCCCTTAAAGCATGTGAGGTTAAATCCTGAACTTGCACCGCCCAGCTTGTGGCAGGCAGCTGATTACGCCAGGCCCGCCAGGCCGCTTGTGCCTGCTCAGAAGGTTCAAATGTCTGGGGTAAAACGGCCCCTGACGCTAACTGCGGCAGACCGATGGCAGCAGCAGCCTGCTGATAAAGCTCACCGCCTTTAATGGGCATTAGCAAACAAGCGGCGCCAGCATAAAGAGCAGCCAGCTCCTGGGCACTGCGCCAGAGTGAAACTTTAATCGCTGCTGTTTGGGCTGCCGGATCGGCTTCAAGCGCTTTAAGCAATTGCTGTAAAGCACCCAGGCCATTGGGTGTGGCAATGAGCTGCAGACGAGTTAAATCCAAGCTTTTAAGCCAATCCAGATCTGCGGGTAGCCAGCCCGCATCGGGCACAGCAAAGAGTAAGTCCTGACCAGGCCCAGACTCTGAAGGCGTAAAATCCATGACTTGAAGCGGCGCTTGGGCATCCAGACAAGCTTGTTGAACAAGCTTAAAATGCTCAGTATGAGCCGTCCAGTCAAACTGCAGATGCGCCAGCCGCTGATGAGAGAGCCAGAATTGCAGACTATCTCCAGCTGCATTACCAAATAGCAACACATGGGGATTTAGCGCTCTGAGCATTTTAGCGGCAGATTCCAGATCGGCAGGTAAAACGCCAATTTGAACCAAGGAGCGCAGTTCAGGCGGATTTAACAGCCAGGCCATTGACTCTTGTTGTAGCAGAATATGCAGCTGCCAGCCACGCGCGGGTAAAGCAGATAACAAACTCCAGCAGGCTTGCTGCCAGGGAAGATTGTTAGCATCCACCAGCCAGACCAGACGCTGACGTTCACCCGGCTGCAACCGTGTAGGGCCAAAAGCCCCGGCTGCAGTTGGAGAATAAGCCTGACTGAGCCAGGCGTCCACTTCTGTTAAACGTTCAAGCAGGCGCCAGCCGCGCAGGCGCGGTAAAGCAGTCAAAAGTTCTTGAGGTAGTTCAAAAGTCTCAGGTGACTGGCTTAAAACTTGATCCAGCTGGGCCTGAGCCTGACGAAAAGTCTGCTGATCAAAATAATGCGCTGAAACATACAGCTCACGCAGCGGTCCAGCCCAGGGCTGATTGAGCTCAGCTAATAACTCACGCGCTTCTGAATCTAACCCCAGCTCATGTAAAGCCTGAAGTTCAATCAAAAGCACCTGATCAGTACGCTCAGTCTGACTCTGGCGCAAAGCCTGACAGAGCAGGCTGGCTTCAGGGTACATGCCGCGCTGAAGCTGTTCACGCGCTTGAATCAGTAATAAAGCCGCCGTTTCAGGAGCGCGTTTAAGCACCTCCGTCAGCTCGGTCATGGCCGCCTGGGCCTGACTCAGCCGGGCTAATAATAATCCCAGATGTAAACGCGCTTCGTGATAATCAGGATTAATCACCAGAGCCTGACGCCAATAACTTAGCGCCATCTCACTCTGATGCTGACGAGCAGCCATTAAGCCAAGGTTTAAATAAACTTCCTGAACATGAGGGTCAAGCTCCAGCACGCGGGTATAAAGATCCACGGCTTCAGCCAGACGACCCTGGCGCTGACTAAGTTCAGCACGCTGATACCAAGCCTCTTTACACTCAGGCCAGGTTCGGGTGATATCGCGTAGAATCTGGCTGGCCTGTGGCCAGTTACCCTGTTCCACAGCTTGCATCGCCAAAGTAAAAGCTTGTTCGAGTGATTCTGTCATGATGTTACCGTCAGGTATTGTACAACATTAGCTGGCTCTGAGCTGTGGGCTTTGGGAACTGAGCAGGGAGAAAAAGCAAAAGAGGCGATAGGCCTTGAGCTACGGCCCGTGAAATAAATTCAGAACAGCTTTGAGTTTTACACAGAGCCCACAGCCTTCAGGGCTCACAGCCCTCATAGCCCAAGCGCTTTAATCCGGCCTGAACATATGTACTCTCACGTTCAATACTAATCGACTGACGATCAAGCTTTTGCGCCACTGCAGCAGTGGTAAAGCTTCCGGCAAAGGGATCAAGGACTGTCTGGCCTGGGTTCGAACTGGCGCGAATAATGCGTTCCAGCAGGGCTTGAGGTTTTTGTGAGGGGTGCTCTTGATACTCCGGCATGCGATAACGGACACGCGAAAACTCCCAGACATTGCCAGGAACTTTAGTTGAGCTATACACCTGGGGTGGATCTTTACGGTAATCAATTAACTGACGTTCTGCCCCCGTGCGAGCCGGAACTTTAATCTCCTCAGCATTAAACAGATAATTTTTTTTGTCTTTGACGCAAAATAAAATCGGCTCATAAAGTGAGCCAAAATGGCGGCGAGCCTGAACCCCCGAACTGTCATAGGTCCAGACAATCCGTGACAGAATCTGCAGATGTCGACGCAAAAACAAATCCAGCGCCGGCATCGCCTGAGTAGAGGCCATCAGATAAAAACTACCTGTTGGGCTCAGCTTGTTTACACAGAGCATCAACCACTGATAACACCAGTCCAGATAAGCCTCTTCGCTGGGCCAACGATCATGACTGTCACCAAAACGTTTGCCGATATTATAAGGCGGGTCGGCAAAAATCAGGTCAATCGAAGCATCTGGAATGTTAGGCAAGACATCCAGTGCATCACCTTGGTAAATGCTATGAGAAGGATAATGATAATCAGGCATGGGAAAAGGTTATAGGTGGTGGGTTATGCGAAGCAAAGCTTCGCGTTTTGGGTTATGAGTTTTGGGTTTTGGGTTTAAGAGGGCTGTGGGCTGTGAAGGCCCTGGGCTATGTAAAAGATTTTAGACGCTTCACAGCTCATGACCTACACATAGCCTTAAGGGCCTAATAATAAAGCATCAGCGGGACTTTGTTGAGATGACGAAGCTCGGCAAAAGTGAGCTGTTCAATGGAAGCAGTCGGCGAGAGATTTTCGACTTTGGCGCCGATCATCCCGATAAAATCGTTAAGGCCGGGTTTGGTAAAATCTCTGACGCTGGCGTTTTCGCCGGTCTGGGTGACTTTTTTGAGTTCTTCAAGCGCCACATTATAGTCCCCAAGTACATCAACCAACTTATTTTGCTGAGCCTGATTACCCGTATAGATGCG
>CAJYHH010000093.1 GCA_913773825.1 Candidatus Sericytochromatia bacterium
CCGCCAAATTGCTGCTTGAGATAAGGCGTCAGATAGCCTTCACCGGAGCGTTCACGCAGGAAAATAAACGCAATCCCGCGTTGATGCAGCTCACGGGCTACATAGCCAAAGGTTTCTTTGGGATTAGAATCACCCATTGAGTGAGAGTCTCCGCGCGGCGCCAGATGCACACCGACGCGGCCTGGGCCCCAGACTGAAATGGCCGCATCCGTAATCTCAAGCAGAAAACGAGCGCGATTTTCAATGCTGCCGCCATAGTCATCAGTGCGCTGATTGGTGCTGTCTTGTAAAAACTGATCAGGTAAATAACCGTTGGCAGCGTGGATTTCAACCCCATCGAAGCCTGCACGACGAGCGTTTTCTGCCCCACGCCGATAAGCTTCAACTAAATCAGGAATTTCAGCGCGATCTAATGCTCTCGGCGTGACATAGTTGCGATGAGGGCGCACTAAGCTGACATGCCCCTCAGCGGCAATGGCGCTGGGTGCAACCGGCAAGGCGCCATTTAAAAACATTGGATCAGAAATACGCCCCACATGCCAGAGCTGCATAAAGATCCGGCCACCAGCGGCATGAACCGCACCTGTGATCCGCTGCCAGCCTGCCACTTGCTCTTCAGACCAGATACCAGGCGTATCCGCATAGCCCACACCCATTGGGTCAACCGCAGTGGCTTCTGTCAGAATCAGCCCCGCGCTGGCGCGCTGAACATAATAGTCACGCATCAGAGTGTTGGGGATACGTTCAGAGCCTGCGCGGCTGCGGGTCAGGGGAGCCATAACCAGACGATTTGGCAATTCTAAATCGCCCAGGGTAACAGGGGTAAAGAGTGAAGATAGCTGAGACATAAGATGCGGCCTCCAGATAAGTTGAGTGAGTTTAGATTAGGATTTAAGATTTGAGCTTGAGGAATTTGGATATAAACCTTAGTCTAAATCAACTCCTTCAATATTTCAATATTCTTGAATTAATGAAATATTGAAAGTTCTTCAAAAAATGTTAGAAGCGGGGTATCATGAGCTTATGGCACGAACATTTAATCATCCTTCGATGCAGGACGTGACAATTGACGGCATCCTCTACGCGCTTTCGGACCCTGTCCGGCGCGGGATTCTGGTCAAGTTGTTAAACTGCGACAGCATGAGCTGCGTCAAAGCCTGTGAAAAGCTTTCGCCCTCTACCGTGTCGTTTCACTACAAAGCGCTGCGCGAAGCGGGTTTAATCCGCTCTGAAAAAGTCGGCGTAGAAGTCCGCAACACGCTGCGACTCGAAGAGCTCAACCAGCGCTTCCCCGGCCTGCTTGAGTCGATTTTGCGCCATCATCAGAGCGAGCCAGCCGTCCAAGCAGCTATCTAGTGGGCAATCTATGTCCTACTTCTATATTCCACTTTTATTTAACGGCTATTTAAAAGGCCTCCACGTCACCCCAAGTACTCTAGCCAATACTCAGGAACGTCTGGAGACCTAAGTTGATACTGACAAAATGGATATAAAAATACATAGCCCTTCTGAATCAAAAAGTTATTAAAAATCAGGGAGGCTGGCATTTAGTAAATTCCCTTTGCAGCGCTATAATCAGCACAGAGCTGGGTGGGCCAATCTGCAAAAGGAGCTAGAGTCTTTATGAATATTTCTCGTTCTCTAAGTGAGGTTTTTCAGCGAATCGACACCAATCGCAATGGCGTCAGTCTGAGTGAATTAAAAAGCCTCAATCAATCTCAAGAAGCCGGTGGCGACGGTGATGATTTTAAACTCAGTGCTGCAGAAGGCGCAGCCGCTGGGATTACTGACAGTCAGGATTTAGAAGTCATCAACCAGGCCCTGACTCGCGCTAAAACCCATAATATGGAACCCAGCGCCCTGATGTTCCCGACTGCCAGCACTGGCCGCACACCTTTGGGCAGCCCCTTTGCCACTTCTTTAGCCAATGAACTGACCCAGGGCGCCACCGGCAGCGACAATCCAGATGTCAGTTTACGTTTACAGCGCCTTGAAGCCAGTTTTCAAAGCGGCAAAATCCAGGGCATGACCGGCAATTATAATCTGGTCGGGCCTGATGGCAGGGTCAACAACGTCAATATGACAGACCTCAACGGTGTCAGTGACTTTAACAGTATTCGCAATGCGGCCCGCAACTCTTTAGCCACTTCAATGGCGGCTTCAGGCGGAGCTTCACCCACTGACGCTCAGGTGGATGCATATATGAACGCCAACTTCGACAAAATTGCCGCCCAACTTGGCGATGATCTTAGCAATCGCTATAACGGTCTGGTCAAGTTTACAGGTGATGCCAACGGGATGACGGCCTTCCAGACACCTGGCCCTGATGACATTGTGGTCTGTACCGATATTCAGGCTTCGATTACCGCTTTCCGTCAGGCTCATGGCCAGGAAGCCTATATCGTCTCAACCAGCGACAATGATTCAGCCCATGTCTTTAGCGTGTTTAAAGACCAAGGCACCTGGAATATTCAAAACTACGGCACAGTGGTACGCACTGACGCCAAAGATCTGCGTGAACTCTACGATAAATATATGCCCAATCAGCGCCAGATCCGCCTGTTTTCAGTAGATGACCAGGGCGGCATTCATCAGGAGCGTAAAGTCAAAACCGCCACTGGCTGGCGTGAGTGGGACTTCCGCAATAATCTCGGGGCAGGGAATTATGACCCGACAAATGCCCGCGAAGGGGTAAACGTCGGCAGTGATAATCTTGGCGCCACTTACGGCCGCTTTAACTTTAATTTTAATCCCCAGACCACCACTGCAGCCCTCAATTACCACACGCGCACAGGTGATGGCACAAGCGAACAGATTCAGGGTGCTGGGCTTGAAGCCCAGGATCACACTAATGAAGCTGGTTTTAGAGTCCGTCGCCTGGATGGCAAAGTCGAACGCCGCACGACCACAATCGAGCAGCACAGTCCTGGCCACGTCCAGCAAACGCAGACCCATACCAATTTTCATGCCGGGCTTGAGCAGACACCGGGCCAGCCGATTTATTGGCAAAATGCCAGTGACCCGTCTACCGCCGTGGGCGGTGAGGACACCGCTCTGCGCTTTGGGGGACTCTGGCGCCGCAATACTTCTCACATCTTTGGGCAGAGCCCTTTAAGGCTGGAGCTTGGTCATAGCCAGGCTTTTGGCCTGACCGGCACGCTCTCGCTCACACCTGAACAATCTTCAGATGTCTACCAGCTTTATTCAGGCCGGATGTATAACGATTTAACCGCAGAAGCCCGCGGCAATATTGGCGCTGTTTATAATCCCAGCCCCAATCTGATGCTGCGTGCAGGCATCTCACCGGGCGTCAATCTGGCCAATATCGACGGCTTTAACAACTTTGGCCAGCAAGCCCGCAATGTCGGTGAGCTTCAGGCTTATGGCGAAGCCCGCTGGACCCCTGGTAACTGGAGCCTGGCAGCGATGGGAACCGCAGATCTTAAACATCCAGGCGTGTTTCAGGTCGGCGCCGTAGCTGAATACAGCGTGACAGACAGACTGCGCTGGGCCACCCAGTTTAGTCATACTAACGATCCCCTGCTTGGCGATCGCAGCGCAGTCCGCTCAGACCTTTTGTTTAGCCCTAGTTCCAGAGTGGCTTTTAGTGCCGGCACGGGCTGGGGTCTTGATCAGGCTCCAATGCTTAACGCCGGCCTGAGAATTGGCCTTGATCGGCCAAACAAAGCGAAAAGATAAGAGGGTGCTGAGTTTAAGACGGAAAAGGCGAAGACTGAGAACGCTGCTGTCTTTGTCTTAAACCCCAAAACTCATAACCCACCACCCAAACCTCTTTTGCTTGATCTACCCATATTCGGCCGTTTACAATCCTGTTCAGGCGTAGGCAAACAAAGGCGGCGGAAGGACGTCGCAATGTACAGACTCAGATCCCTGAATGCCGAGCAGATGGTGCTAGGGCAAAGCAGAAAAGAATATGTTGGTGCAGGCGTTTTAGTCCTGCTCAGTGGGGTGGGCTTAATTTATGCCTGGCAGATAATGCCGCATGGGCATTATGGTGTCTTGGGTGCAGCATCATTCCTTGTGTTGGCGGCAGGCTTACTGTTGTTTTTGCGGCGTTATGGCAAAGCCTCAGAGCTGATCTTCGATAATCAGCAACAGGCTCTGTTTTTTCGTCATCATCAACATCCCGCTGTGCCCATTGCCTATCAGCGCATCAAAAAATTTGAAGTCTGTCATCTGAGCATGGGCCGTCACAAAGCCTGGGTATTAGGAGCTCTGTTTGGTGACGGCACTTTTTTGCCTTTATTGCAGGGCTCACAAAAACGCCTGCAGCGCCAGCTTCAAAATGTCAAACAGTGGATTGTGTTGGATTCAGAGTTTGCCGCCTCAAGTCCGGTTTTACCGCCACTGCCTAAGTGGTTAACTTGGCAAGCGGATCACTCACGTCTGCGCTGCAGCTGGAAGTCCCGTTTGTCCTGGACTCAGATTGTGCTCAGCGCCGGGTTTATTTTAGGCTTTGGGCTAATCTGTTATCGCGCTGCAGACCCAGCTGAACCCACCACTTTTTGGTTATTTTGTGGCTTTAGTGCGGTGCTGACAATTGGCGCATTGGTGCTGCTGGGCCACGGGATGGTCACACGTAAATGCAGCAACTGGCTCAGCTGGGATAGCTCTACTTTGCACTGGGGTGTTCAGCGCTTTGGCAGCTCAAAGCAAGACCAACGAGGCCAGCTTAATCAGGCCCAGCCCGTCAAATTTTATTGCAGCTTTGCAGAGCCCAAACTGACTGCAGTCAATGCCCAGGGTGAGCAAGACTTGCGCCGCAAAATCAGGCTCAATCCGACTTATGCGCTGCAGCGCGTGCTGCAAATGGTCAAAGGCAACCAGCGTTTAGAAATGGATCTGACAGGCTTTCGTCAGGATGAAGTCTTGCTGCTGCAAGAGCATTTAATTGCCTGGAGTGCCCGCCAGCAGAGTTTTGAAGACCAAGCTGAGATGAAACCCAAACAGCTTCTGGAGCCCGGCCACAAACACATTCAATAAATTGATCAGCTGATTGGGTCAAGCAGGCTTGTTTCTGCCTCCCAAGCGGGCCTCTCCCCGAGTACAATTAGGATAATTCGAATCAAAGAGGGTCCCCCCATGAACGAAAAAGACCTCGCCCAATTGGCGATTGATACCGCCTTGCAGATGGGCGCAAGCTACGCTGATGCGCGTGTAATCCGGCTGCGGCGTGAATCAATTGAGGTCCGCAACGGCAATGTTAATGGCATCAAGCAGCATCTTGAAATGGGCATTGGCGTGCGTGTACTCTATAACGGTGCCTGGGGCTTTGCAGGCAACCCCGACCTGAAAAAGTCCAAAGTTGAAATTGCCGTCCAGCGCGCAATTTCACTGGCCCGTGACTCAGCGCATCTGTATCATAAACCCGTTGTGCTGGCCGCTCGTAAACCGATTATCACCACCTGGAAATCACCCTGCCTGATCGATCCGTTTACGGTTCCGCTGGAGCGTAAACTGGATGAGCTATTTGAAATTGAAGCAATTCTGCGCTCAGTTAAAGGTGTGGCGCTGACTGACGCCAACTTTGACTTCTGGAAAGAATGGCAGATCTTTATTAACTCAGAAGGTTCTCAGATTGAGCAGGAAATGGTTCAGAGCGGCGCTGGCATGTCTGCTACTGCGGTCTCTGAAACCGATGTTCAGACCCGTTCTTTCCCCGCACCTTTCCGTGGCCAGTTTAAATCCGCAGGTTATGAACTGATCCCAACCCTCAAGCTGCGTGAAAGCGCTAACACCATTGCTGAAGAAGCCGTCCAGCTGCTGACAGCACCGGTTTGTCCATCCGGTGAAAAAACGATTATTCTCGGTGGATCCCAGCTGGCGCTGCAGGTTCATGAATCCTGTGGGCACCCAGCTGAGTTTGACCGCGTGCTCGGCCACGAAGCCGACTTTGCAGGCACCAGCTTCCTGACTCAGGATAAACTGCGCAACTTCCAATATGGCTCTGAAATTGTCAATTTAGTCGCTGACGCAACCATCCCTGGCGCGTTGGGTTCGTTTGGTTATGATGACGAAGGCACGCCAGCCCAAAAAGCAGACATTGTCCGCAACGGCAAATTTGTCGGTTATCTGACCAGCCGCGAAACCGCTGAAAGCTGGGAAATGGAATCCAACGGCGCGATGCGCGCTGAAGGCTGGAACCATACGCCAATTGTACGCATGAGCAATATTAATCTCCTGCCGGGTGATCATGACCTCGAAGACATGATCGGCACCACCAAAGACGGCATTCTGATTAAAGACAACCGCTCCTGGTCAATTGATGACAAACGTCTGAACTTCCAGTTTGGCGCTGAAATCGGCTGGGAAATCAAAGACGGCAAAATTGCCGGCATTGTCAAAAACCCGACTTATGCAGGCATTACGCCTCAGTTCTGGCGCAGCTGTGACGCAATCGCCAACGAAAAATACTATGACGTCTGGGGCACGCCCAACTGCGGCAAAGGCCAGCCGATGCAAGTCGCCCGTGTGGGCCACGGCGTCTCTTATGCCCGCTTCAACAACGTCAAGGTAGGTGTCGGATATGCTGAGTAAGAAAAAAGCCCGCGAGATTCTCGAAGAGGCGATTCGCACCTCACCAGCTGACGAAACCGAAGTAATTATTAATGGCGGCAAGACTTTTTCAACCCGCTTTACCAATAATTACATCTCACAAAACGGCGCCCAAAAAGAATATGACGTCACGGTACGTGTTGCTTTTGGTCAGCAAGTGGGTGTCGCCAGCTGCAATATTTTTGATGGCGACAACCTTAAACAAGTTGTCGAAAACGCCTGTACAGCCGCTCGCCACAGCAAGCCTGATCTAGAATGGACACCTGTGCTTGAGGCCCGTGATGTGCCAGAGCTGGATGAAGCTTATCTCAAAGACACCATTGACTATACCCCTGAAGAAAAAGCGGAACGCCTGGAGCCGATATTAAAGCGATCCATTGCGCGGGACCTGACTTCAGCCGGTATGCTGGTCAACGGTGACCATATGCTGACAGTTATGAACTCAAAAGGTCTGTTTGGCTATCAGGCCTGGACTTCAGCTTCATTCACCTATACCGCGATGGCTGCTCATCAGGGTTCGGCCTGGGCTGAGTATCACAGCCACGATATGGCCGATCTCGAAATTGAGTCTTTAGCCGAACAAGCCATGGAACGCGCTCTGATGGCTCAGAACCCCGTCGCGATTAAACCGGGTGCTTATACCGTTGTGCTGGCACCAACTGCTGTCATTGAACTGGTTGAATATCTCAACTATCTCGGCTTTGGTGGTCAGGGCTATCATGAATCAACCACTTTTACAGCCGGCAAAATCGGTGAGCAGCTTTTTCATCCGGGTATTAACCTGATTGATGATCCCTCACGCCGTGAAGTGCTGGGCCCCAGTTTTGACTACGAAGGCCATCCCAAACAGCGACTGGCTCTGATTGAAAACGGCGTCGTCCGTAACGTCGCCTACGATCGTCGCACAGCTCAGAAAGCCGGAGTGAAATCCACCGGCCATGCACTGATGCCGCCTGCTACATCCGGTCCGTTTCCGACCAATATTATCCTTGAAGCGGGCACTGACCGCATCGAAGAGATGATTGCCGGAACCGAGCGCGGGATCTACGTCACACGCTTCTGGTACTCCAATGTGGTCGACCCCAAACAGGCCACGATTACCGGCATGACCCGTGATGGAACCTTCTTAATTGAAGACGGCAAGCTCAGCAAACCGCTGCGCAATATGCGCTACAACGAGTCGCTGGTGCGCGCCTTTAGCAATGTTGAAGCCATCGGGGATCGCACCTACGGCTTTAACGGCTATTTTGGTAAGCTGGCAGTCCCCGCGCTAAAGATTAAAGACTTTATCTTCTCTAGCGTTTCAGAAGAATCACCTAGCTGATTAACAGAAAAAGCTCTAAGGCCCCGATAATAAATTTATCGGGGCCTTTTGCTTGGGCACTTTTTTTAAAAAAAACATCCCTGTAAAATATAGAATCTGTTTAATTATTTATGGATTCATCTACACAGTAATTTAAAAGGAACTCTTTATGAATTTCGCCAAAGCCTCATTCATCAAACGCGCTCTTGCCATTTCTTTTGTTACGTCTGTATCTGTCTGCACGGGCGGCTCCGCGCTTGCAGCTCAAACAGGCAGCAGCACGCAATACGCAGCCAACGACGTCTTGATTCAAAGTCTGTCAAACGCGCAACTGATTCAGTTGATGAAGGCTGAAGGCTACACGGCCAGTATTGAAGAAAGCGGCGAAGTCCGTTGGAAGCTGGATGGACTCAATACCTTTATTACCATTGATAAAGATCAGCAGTCTCTTTTGTTTTACGTCAGTTTTGAAAATGAAGATGACTTGGTGACCCTGGAACGGGTCAACCAGTGGAATCTCAGTAAACGTTACTCTCGTAGCTATCTCGACGAAGAAGGCGATCCGTTTTTGGAACTGGATTTAGATCTAAAGGGTGGTGTAACCCGGGAGCGGGTCATCAACTTTTTAAAAACCTGTCGTCTTTCTTTTAGTAGCTGGCTGGTTAACGTGATGCAGATAGAATAAAGCTTTTAAAAAGTCGAGTAGCTGATGGAGCAGCTGGTTTAACAGCTAAGTCCATAAATCGTCCCCAAACGGAATCGCATAAGGCATAAAACCTTGTAACTGACGGCCTTTAACACGGGCCTGATGATACCGTTTGGGGTCGTTAGCATGTCTGAGTAAAGCTGTGGCCAGCTCAAAAGTAATCGGATGGCGGGTTTTTACTTCTAAGTCCAGATACATCGGCGAAGAATTAGCCTCTAAAAAGACATAACGCTGGTCAGCTGTTTCAATCAGGTCAATGCCTGCAAACAACAGCCCCATCTGCTCTAAATAAGTCTGGCAGGCCTTTAGCAATGATTCTGGCAAAATAACGGGCTCATAGATCTGATTGCCTGCTTCATAATTCGCGTTATCGCGATAATCCAGACTATCACTGGGCAAACGGGCAGCAGAGACTAACTGGCCATCCACAAAAGTTGCCCGAATCGCAGTTCCCAGAACCTGCTCCTGAAAAATCACGGGCGAAGCCTGAATCCGGGATAAATGGGTCAGTTCCAGCTCTGTAACGGGCTTACAGTGCCCATAACCACTGACTGGTTTATAGACAACCGGTGCTTGTGCTTGAGCAACAAAATCCCTAACCGCTGCTGGATCATTCGAAATTAGGGTTGCGGGAGTGTCTAAACCTGTCTGGCGTGCAGTCAGAAGTTCTAAAGGTTTTAGCTGCTGTCCAAACATATGTTCAGGGGGATTTATGACAGGCACGCCACGTTTAACCAGTGAACTGAGCCAGGCCAGAAAAAACGTTCGGTGTTCACGTTTGTGCATATAGTCCACAAACCAGTCTTTATACAAAAAATGCTCTTCGTAATCGGTCCAGACCGGCGGCAAAGCGGGTGGATAAGTGGCCAGATACCAGGCTGAGACGGTATCTAGGTTGTGGCTCTGATAGTAAAACGACTGGCCATCAAACGACCAGGTCAGGCCTAACTCCAGACTACGGCTGTCAATAAACAGCACGTCTGTATCTTGTGCTTCTAAAAAACGCCGGATGCCTTGGCAGCGGCCATCTTGCTCAGAGCCAATGATCCCGATCTGCATAGAACAACTCCTTCAAAGATCCAGACTAACGAAATGAAAAAAGCCCCTGACGGGGCTTCAGTATAGCTTGAGAGAAATTTAGGCTTCAGTACCCGGAAAAGGCTTCAGCGGCAAAATTTCATCAGGATCAAGCTCTTTTAAAT
>CAJYHH010000094.1 GCA_913773825.1 Candidatus Sericytochromatia bacterium
AAACGGCAGGATGGACAGGGCCAACAGTCCTGTCATTAAACAACGTTGATGCAATTGCCTCATAGGGCCTCCTGAGTAGAGTTTTAAGAGCCTATGTTAAACGACTCTGTCTTAACAAAACTGTTTAACAACCATGATACTGAGAAGATAACTTTTTACTTTGCCAATTGATTTGCCTTCACTTTAACAGATGTGCCATCCGCCTGTTTTTACCCTGACGGCATCTGGCAAGCTCCAAGTTCCGAAAAAATGGATTCCGCACTCAATTCAAGCTAAATCTGTAAACAAAAGCCTTTTTTGGCTGGCTTTACGATAAACCGCAGCGCAATCTGCATAAGGATTTTGGGCACTGACTTGCCGATTGTTGCACAAGTTTGTGACAATGACCCTATCCCTGAAGCGATGCCTGGATTACATTAAATATGTGAGTTCTGGCAAAGAGGAAAAGGGTCAAATGAACGCGATTACCCAGGAAAACAATCAGGCGATGCTGCACGATCACTATAACCAAGCAAACCAAGCCTTTCAGGAAGGCGATTTTGCACGCTCTCTTCAGGAGCTCGAGCAAGCTCTGCAATATGCCGAGAACGACAAGCAGGCTGCTCATATTCAACAAAGCATAAGGACCGTTTCGGAGATGATGCAGCAAGAGCCTACATCTGGCCCCACCCCAACCCCACAATCACAGCCAGAAGTTGCTGTGACTGAAGATCACCAGCCGAGCCCTACCAGCTCAAACAAGCTGGTTCTGCTGACTGTTCTGGTTGGCCTGATCTGCTTGATGCCGATTGTCATGAAGTGTATTGAAATTTTCACACAGCCCTCAACCCGCACCGAACAGACCCAGACCACAACCAACACCACACCTGCCGCTCCCGGCAGCGAAACCGCAACAACCAATACCACTGATGCCAGCAACACCGCTCCTGCTTCACCAGCAGCGACACCTGCAGTGATTGTTGACGCCACTGAAGCCGCCAAATGGACCGTCACGGGCAGCGGCATCAATATGCGCGCTGAAGCCTCCACCAAAGCCGCTTCGCTTGCCAAATTGTCTGCGGGTGAAAGCGTCAAAATGCTGGAGTCTAATGCTCAGCAGGCTGATAACTACATCTGGAGCAAAGTGGAAACCTCTGCAGGCGTACAAGGCTGGGTCGCCAGCCAGTTCCTGAAGCAGGAAGTGACCACTCAGGCAGCGGTACCGCCTGCCACAACAACAACGACGACGACCACCACAACCACGACCCCGGCTGCTCAGGACCCAGCGGCAACCGTTACCACGGATGCCACCAGCACCACTCCGACAGACGTCGCCCCTCCTGCAGCCGCAACGGGCGTAACCCGTAGCATTGCGGCCAGCGGTGTCAGCCTGCGCGCCAGTGCAGGTACCCAGGGTGCCTTAATCACCGTGCTTTCACCCTCGCAGATTACGGTTCTGCCAGATGCCCCCGTTCAGGCCAATGGCTTTAACTGGGTCAAAATCCGGACCTCACAGGGCACAGAAGGCTGGATTGCCGATAAATTCCTCGGCAACTAACAGGCGACTCATTTTAGCGATATCTTGATCTGATATTGCTAAAAATTCAGCACGATCTGATTTAAACTCTAAAGGCTCCCTTATAGGGAGCCTTTTTGCTGTAACCATACCACTCTCCACCACAAAGAGGTGTATCCCCTTGAGTCAACCAAGCTCTAAAATCCAAAAACGTATTCTGTTAATTGAAAACCCTCAATCAGGCCAATCTGCCACTGATACCAGTTGCTTAAGACAGACATGCCTGGACGCAGGCTGGGAACTGGTTCAGCGTCCCTTAAATAAAGATTGCCGCTTTGATGAACTGCTTAAAGATGCCCAGGATTTTGATGCCGTGGTTGGCATTGGCGGTGACGGAACCATTAGTGGTCTGGCAGCTGAACTCTGCGATACGGGGATTCCGCTTTTAGCCTGGCCAGGCGGTACGGGCAATTTAATTGCTCAAAATCTCTACCCTGACCTCAAGCCTGAAACCCTGTGTAAAGCACTAACAGACTGGCAAGTCTGCGAATTAGATATGGGCGAAATGCAGGCTAGTGACATCACTCAACGCTTTGTGATGTTAGCTGGAGCGGGCACTGACGCACGCATGATTCGCGACAGCGAAGAACTTAAACCCAACTGGGGCATGGTGGCTTACGTCAAAGCGCTTTTAACTCAGTTTAATCAGGAGCCTAGCCAGATCAAACTCACGATTGACGGCCAGCTGATCCCAGAAGAGCAGGCCTGTGGCGTTTTAGTGGCCAATCTGGGCAAGCTGAATTTAGCGATGCCGATTGGGGACGAAATTCAAGGTCAGGATGCTTTATTAGATGTGATTGTGCTGAG
>CAJYHH010000095.1 GCA_913773825.1 Candidatus Sericytochromatia bacterium
TTGTGCCATTGGACGCTTCAGATAAGCTGATAAACTTCAATGCGGTAGAACCTTGGCGCATGAGCAAATTTCTCTACTTTTCCCACAGATTTTGAACAGCGCCAACTCAAAACACAATATTGAATCAAAAGACGGAACACTCTCATGGCGAATAAATTCGAATTCCAAATTCGTGTATATATTGAAGATACTGATGCCGGCGGTATCGTCTATCATGCTAACCATATTCGCTATCTTGAAAGAACTCGTACAGAATGGCTTCGTGCCTCTGGCATCGATCACTACTGGCACCAAAAAGACTATAACTTTGTTGTGCACAAAATTGCACTGAAGTACATTCGCCCAATCATGATGGACGATATGATCACTGTTACAGCAAGTGTAGTTTCATGTAAAGCTTCGTCATTTGTATTGCAACAAAATATATATCGTGGTGAAATCATGCTAGCTTCTGGTGAAGTGGAACTGGCGTGTTTAAATGCTGAATTGCGCCCTCGTCGTTTACCAGATGAAATTCGTGGTCTTATTCTTCAAGAATTGGAACAAGCTTAAAAAAACAAACTTTGGCATACGTAACTATGGCAACACCAGCTCAATCTTCATTGCATATTTCTGATCTTATTTTACAAGCAAGTCCTGTGGTACAGGCCGTAATGTTGATCTTACTTTTCGCATCGATTTATAGTTGGTATCTGATTGCCAAGTTACATATGAACTATAAAAAATCTGCACAACAGGATGAACATTTTCAAAAAATGTTCTGGTCGGGTGCAGAGCTGAATACGCTTTACAACAATGCACAGCTCAACTCAAAACGCACAGGTCTTGAAGATATCTTTTATCATGGACTGGGTGAGTTTTTTAAACTTAAAAAGCGCCATGCTCCCGCCTCTCAAAGTATTGAAGGAACTGAGCGAATTTTACGTGTCGGTTTAAGTCGGGATCAAGGCCGCCTCGAACAAGGACTTGGTGCCTTGGCCAGTATTGGTTCTGTTGCACCTTATATTGGTCTGTTTGGGACTGTGTGGGGCATTATGAATGCCTTTATCGGTTTGTCAGCAGTTGATCAAGTCACCCTGGCCACTGTTGCACCAGGCATCGCAGAAGCACTTATTGCCACAGCAATCGGTTTGTTCGCTGCAATTCCAGCGGTACTCGCCTTTAACCATTATACAGCTAAGGGTGAAGCGCTTTATTCTGACCGCGCACTTTTTGCAGAAGAAATGGTCGCATTGCTGCAACGTCAATCTGTAGGTTCCACTCAGGAAGACGTATAATGGCCATTCAGCGTTCCGGGCGCTTTGAGCGCATTAAAAAGCCGTTAAAAAGTGACATGAATGTCGTACCCTATATTGATGTCATGCTGGTGCTCTTGGTTATTTTTATGGTGACTGCTCCAATGATCACCAGTGGTATTAAAGTAGATCTACCACAAGCCAATAACACACCAATTGAATCTAAAGAACCCGCAATCGTAACCCTTGGACAAGATGGCCAGATTTTTCTGCAATATAAAGATCACAAAGAAGAACCTGTTTCACTCGATCAGCTCAAAAATATATTAGGAGAGGCTCAAGCTCAGGCTGATCAAAGCAATCAGAAGCTGACTGTATTGGTCAATGGTGAAAAATCTAGACCTTATGGCGATGTGGTTTCACTCATGTCTACTTTACAAGCAGCAGGTTTAACACAAGTTGGTCTGCTTACAGAACCATTAAAGTAACCCATGAAAAATTTTCAAAAGCCCGCTTTTAAAGAACGATCAATTGCACTCGGATTTACACTTGGTGTGCATACGCTGGCAATTGTTGGCTTACTTTATTTGGGCTTAAGTAAACCACCTGAACCGCCTAAAAAAATCACCACTGTACTGGTGAACCCTGCCGATTTGGCTTTACCTGTTCAAGAAGCAGATACGACGAGTACGCAAGTCGCACAGAACATACAGTCAACACAAACACCCAATCAAGAAGCTCCCATTATTCCTGCAAGTCCTCAAGAGCAATCTCAATCTGAGGCAAATGCCGCCGCACTCGCAGCAGCAGCGGCTGCCGCAAAAGCTCAAGAGCTGACACAAGCAAAAAAAGCAGCTGAAGCAAAGCGTGAAGCAGAAGATAAAGCTCGAGCTGAAGCTCAAGAAAGATTAAAAGCCAAGGCAGAGGCTGCTGAAAAGACTAAAGCCGATGCAGCCGAAAAGGTCAAAGCTGAAGCCGCTCAAAAAGCTAAAGCAGATGCCGCTGCAAAAGCCAAAGCTGAAGCAGCAGAAAGGGCCAAAGCCGACGCTGCTGCAAAAGCTAAAGCCGATGCCGCTCAAAAAGCCAAAGCGGATACTGCTGCAAAAGCTAAAGCCGAGGCTGCTGCAAAAGCCAAAGCTGAAGCAGCAGAAAGGGCCAAAGCCGATGCTGCTGCAAAAGCTAAAGCCGATGCCGCTCAAAAAGCAAAAGCGGATGCTGCTGCAAAAGCTAAAGCGGATGCCGCTGCAAAAGCTAAAGCGGATGCCGCTGCAAAAGCTAAAGCGGATGCCGCTGCAAAAGCTAAAGCGGATGCTGCTGCAAAAGCTAAAGCCGATGCTGCCGCAAAAGCCAAAGCGGATGCCGCTCAAAAAGCCAAAGCGGATGCTGCTGCAAAAGCCAAAGCCGAAGCAGCAGAAAGGGCCAAAGCGGATGCTGCCGCAAAAGCCAAAGCTGACGCTGCTGCAAAAGCCAAAGCGGATGCTGCTGCAAAAGCTGAAGCTGAAGCCCGTGAATCTGCAGCAGAAAAAGCACAGCAAGAAGCGGCACAGAAGAAAGCTGAAGCTAGACGCGTGGCTTCAAGTGCCAAAAAAGATTTCGAGCAGAAAATTTACCGCGC
>CAJYHH010000096.1 GCA_913773825.1 Candidatus Sericytochromatia bacterium
ACCGATTGTTTTGTCCGATGCGAGAACCTCGTTTGAGGCCGCTTTCAGGAAGTGAACTCTTTCACTTTACCGTGTTCCGTTTGGAGCGTCAAGTCTTTTGTTAAACTTGCTTTTCGCTTCCGTTTACCGGAGCTTAAGGTTAGCTGATTCAGCTTACCGAGTCTCCGTCGGAGCGTCAACCCGATTCAGTGAATCTGATTTTTGCTGCCATTTGACCGGAACGTTGGGTTCAGGGAGCTCATCCTAACCGATTTCGTTTGAAACCGTCAAGCTGATTTCTCAACTTGTTTTTTCAAGGCTATTTCTAGCTTCGAAGCCTTTCGGGTGACGGGAACCTAACTTTACCTCAGCTGAGTTTTGAACGTCAACCCGATTCGTTTGAATCTTGTTTCGGCCCGCTCCTCATCTGAGCGTGTAATCACTATATGAGATCAGCTGCTGAGCGTCAAGCAAAAGCATAAGATCTTTTTAACCCTGCATTAACCAACCAGACTTAAAAGCAGTCTGAAATTAGTCACGATCAAACCATTCGCGCCAATCCCACCAGCGCTTATAGTTTTTCTTTTCTTTATTTGTCGATTTTGGGTCTTGGTCTTTTCCATCATGTGGTTCTTTATCTTTTTCTTCGTCATTAGAAGACTTATCTGAACGAGGAATACTGTTATTAGTATGGTTTTCGCCAGCAGAGCCTTGATTATTTAAATGGCTTGTTTGATTGGCTGAATCAGAATTACCATTCTTGTTTGTTACAGCTGAAGGATTAGAAGTAGGCTGATTCTGATTCTGATTTTGCTTTTCTATTTTTTGCTCAGCCTGGCTAACGGCTTTGGCAAGTTCTTTGAGCACCTGATCCGATTTTGCCAGATTGGCTCTACCTTTACTACTACGATAAAGATCCCGGATTTGCTCAGCTAAAGATGTAATTTCAGGTAAGCCAGACAGAGTTTTAAGTTCATCAGCCTTTAGTTCCTGAACTTTAGCGCCTTTTTTGCGCTGATATTCATCAGCAACTAACCAGGTCGCCGTTGTCTGAGGTGTGACCGGCTCACTAATACTTGTTTGCTCTGGTTTTAACGCTGGTACCAGGGCAGCAGCCTGAACAACTTTATCAGATGAAGCAAAAATCAGCTCATGAGTATTTAGATTTTCGACATCTAGATTCTCAAGTGCAAAATAAATAATTGCGTCAGCCCCTTCACTTCGAACTTTTATCAATTTGGATTTTACAACTTGTGAGTCAAGATGCACCGTCCACTGAGCGGGAGTTGGCTCCGACTGAATCACAAAAGCAGTCTGAAAACCAATTTCTGGCAGACGCAACTGGACTTCTAAACCTGCAATATGGCTACGGTCACCTTTACTGCCGGGGAGAATATTTGTTCGATCGCCTTTACTACCTGGCAAAATATGACTAGGGTCGCCCTTGCTGCCCGGTAGAATTTGAGAGTTGGAATCTAAAGCACCAGCAATAACAGCCGTGCTTGGTTGCGTTGCAGGACTAGAAGTGAGAGTGTTTGGATCAGCGCTACAAGCCGTAAGCACCAGAATAGCCAAAACATTTTTATTCAGCCTGTGCTTCATACCGCTTGCTCCCGTTTACTCATAATCAGCCTAAACTCGGTATTAGCTTGAATGCGTAAAGGTTCAAGATCGGGATCAAGAGCCGCTTCTTCACGAGCCTGATTATGAGGGTCACTAATTAACACGGACTTTTCCAAAGCATTCAGACTCTCTTTAAATAAACCTTCACTGGCTCCTGTGCGCTGCCCGTCATGCTGATTGAGAATTTTAAGCCCAAAATGACAGGCTTTGACATAATGAATTAACCAATAATTGGGCAAACAGGCTTCTACCACACTGATTGTAAACCATGCCTGCTTAAAATCTCCAGCCTTGCTATAAGCCAGCGCCAAAAAAGCGGTGCTTTGCAAAAGCGCGTGATAACCAAGATCTTGTTTATTTTTTGAACAGACTGCCCGCTCAAACGCATCAATACAACTGCGCCAATGTTCAAGACGATTATCTTGGCTGTGTTTGAGTTGATCTCCAACCTGATTATAGGCAACTGTAAAATGAACTCGCGCCAGCTCGTCTAAGACATAAACATCGTCAGGATCAATCTCTAAGGATTGTTGAAAAACCCGGCACGCTTGGTGAAGACTTAATAAAGCTTTTTCGCCATGAGCTAAAGCGGCGGCTTGATCTCCGTCTTCCTGAGCACGCATCCGTGCATAGCTCAGAATATGCCCACGATCAAAATGCATCACGCCTAAACCTAACAGCAGATCTGTATAAGTGAGATTAAGTCGTTCTTTTTTTTCTTCAAGCTGATAGTAACGCAGAGCTTCTTCTTGAAAACGAATGGCCTGTTCATGATTTGACTTACTTAATTCCAGAGCAGCCATTAACGCCTGCAGCTGGACCATATCGTCAAAACGCTGCATGCCCTCATTAATATGTGTTCGGGCCTGTTCATGTTGCCCAGAGCGAATCAAACTTAAAACAAGCGCAATATAACTTCTGAAATCTAAGGGATTCTGAGCCAACGCTTTCTGATAAATCGTCAGAACATCCTGTCGGCCCATAAAGTTTCTGAAATTAGTCGGAGCAAAACCAGCGGCAATCAGTAATTCATCTTTATCCGCCTGGTTGGTTTCAGGAATCAGGACGTCAGCCAGAGTTTGCAAAAGCTCTCTGGAAGGATGACGCTCTCCGCTTTCAATTCGACAAATATAAGCAGCAGAAATGCCAGATGCTTGAGCCAGTTTTTGCATCGATAGCTTGCGCTTCTGGCGCAGTTCGCTCAGCAAGACACCGAGTCGATTTTCTGCTTCAGTTGTTTTCTTTTTTGCTTTTTTTGCCAAAACGCAGCTCACCTTCTACCGAGCATTCCAAGATTCTGCATCGAGAAATAAGACAGAATCGATACATTCATATTATTCTATTGATTCTGAGTGATTTACTCCAAAAAGACAAGTCTTTGTTGACTGGGTCATTGCCAAGCTAATACCTAATCATATCAAGCATTTTAGACAATGTCACATTTTTAAATCCTTAACAAATTTAAAGCTCCTTGCGGCTAAGATTTTAGACAGGCTAAACTTTTCAGCCACATTCATTTTTAAGTGTTGACTTTTTGGCAAGTTCAGATTTATCATAAAAAATGTCAAGAATGTTAGCAAAACAATTTTGACAGGCATAATGATGAGCTTCAAAGATGTGTCTCAAACTTTTCATTATGTTCCCCTGCAAAATAAGCAGGCTATAAGTTCCCCACTAACGATAGAGAGTTGGCCGGGTAGTCAAATCGACTACTCGGTTTTATTTTTTTTGCTTCAGGCTCTTCATTAAAGCTCAATTGCACAGTTAGTGAGACAGGCGTAGTATGATGAGCCAAAAGTTGTCCTCTGTTCATCAGCCTGGCGTGAGGCTGATTGAGAGCATTAATCGTATCTAGAAAGCTCTGGTTTTTATGTATTCAGATTTAGATCCTGCGGTTCAGATTGTTGCTCAGGCCCAGTATTTACATCAGCGTGGTCTTTTGGTCGCTGCTGATGGTAATATCAGCATCAGACTAAGTGATGATCAGATTCTGATAACACCTTCTGGACAAAATAAATCTCGTCTTCAGGCTGATAATCTTGCCCTGATTAATTTAAAGGGTGACATTATCAGCGGGCGTCCCTCATCAGAGCGCTTTATGCATTTGGAAATCTATCGCCAGGTCCCCGAAGCGTGCGCCATTGCTCATGCTCACCCACCATATGCTATCTCCCTCAGCTTAGCCAGACCAGACTGGCCAACTCTACCAATTGACGCATTACCCGAAGTTTTGATTGCCGCAGGTGAGATTCCAATTGTGCCTTATGCGCGTCCGGGAACTGAAGCAATGGGGCACTCTCTTCGTCCTTTTTTACCCACAAGCCGACTGTTGATCTTATCTCGACATGGAGCAGTCTGCTGGGGAGAAAGCCTTGATGAATGTATCGACGGAATTGAACGCCTTGAACAACTTTGCCAGATCCTGACCCTGGCTGAAAGCCTCGG
>CAJYHH010000097.1 GCA_913773825.1 Candidatus Sericytochromatia bacterium
AGCGTGAGCTAGAAGACTGTCTGATCCGCGCGTTTCATCAGCGCGTGCCGGTTGAAACTTCCACTTATCTTGGTGAAAGAGATTTACGCTGCCGGTTTGAGGCTTATCCACACGGTGATGAACTGGCGTTGTTTATCCACGATGAAACGGAGGCCTGGCGTCATGAGCAATTGCTGATGCTTGAAAAAGAAGTCCTGACAACAGCTCTGGATGAACAACAGCCTTTAAAGCGGATGATAGCAGAGATGCTCACGCGCTTTGAGGCTATTTTTTCAGGACGTCAGAGTGAGCTGATTTGGCTGACCCCACGTTCCAGCCATCCGCCCCTTACTAGCCGCTACCCCTGGTCTAAGCAGTTGCAGCAGATTTCACTTGAACAATGGCAAAAAACGCTGGCTGATCACAAAGCGCTCTACATCTTTGAATCAGATGGCCCGATACCCTTACATGCCGGTCAGGCTGCGGGTCAGGCTGCGGCTCTGCCAATCTGTGACACTCAAGGGGGCATACTGGCCGTTTTTGTGATTCTCTACCCTGAAGCTTTCTGGCTTCAGCGCCCTGCTGAGCAGCGCTTTTTGCAGCGCTGTGCGCTGATGCTGCGGACACTGATTGAAAGTAAGCGGCAGACAGAGCGCCTTGCGCAGAGCCAGCAACGTTATCAGATGGTCGCACGCGCCACCCACGATGTCATTTGGGAATGCGATCTTAAGACCCAGGTTGTGATCTGGAGTGATGCGCTCTGCAGCCTTTTTGGGTATTCTCAGGCAGAACGAGTGACTCAGGCTGAGTGGTGGAAAGAGCGCATTCACCCTGAGGACTATCAGCGCATTCTGGACTCAATTGAGGAACATCTTCATCAGCGCCTCTCACACTGGCAGGGCGAATACCGGTTTCGCTGTGCAGACGGAAGCTATCAGTGGGTCTTAAATCGCAGCTATGTGCTCTTTGATGAACAAGGGCAGGCCCAGCGGATGATTGGCTCGATGCAGGATTTGAGCTTACTGAAAGCCCATGAAGCCCGTATTTCAGCTCAAAAAAAGCGTCTGCTCGACATTGCCTGGCAGCACTCTCACGAGTTTAGACGCCCGTTGGCCAATATTTTAGGCCTTGCTGAGCTACTAAAAGCTGAATACGGTGAAAGTGAATGCCTTCAGCATCTGCTAGCCGAAGCTGAAGCCATGGACAAGATTATGCACCGGCTGGTGCGGCAGTCTCAAATCGCTGAGGAAGACGCCTAAAACCTTGCGCAAGCGTCATAAACTGGCTCAGAGATTGCTCGGAGAATCATTGATTAACAGCTGTGGGGCCTTAACTGGGTGTCTAGAATTAAAAGCTTGAGCTGTTAGCAAGGGCTGTAAATGCAAGGGCCCATCCGTTCCGGGTTTGATAAACTTAAAAAGCACTTCTGAAATTCAAAATATGTTTAAATCAGTTAAAAATACTTTGCATAAAAGTATACTTCTGTCTATGCTTGATACTCGTCTTTCGCTTAAATTCCATGTTTAGAAATTGTAATTAAGGGATTGTCAGCACAAACATGATAGACCAAACAATGCCGCTAAAACGGCTTGTTGAAAATCTAATCGAAAATTGGCCATCTGAGACTTTGGAGCCGCTCATCAAACTCAGCTCAGACCTGCTGGAGATGCCGGTCGTCTGGATTAGCCTGCTGACGCCATCACGCTTATTGCGGCCAGTTTGTTTAGGCCTGCCGCTTAAAGATATCGCACTGGCTGACCGCTTTTGCCACCAAACGCTGACTCAGTCAGATCCCTTAATTGTAAAAGATGCCCTGGATGATCCCCGTTTTGCCAGCTTAAGCCTGATAAATGCGCCCTATTATCTGCGTTTTTATGCGGGTATTCCGCTTTTGGACAACACCGGTCGGGCCTTTGGTACCCTGAGCGTGATGGACAGGCAAACACGGCAGTTTGAAAATCAGGACTTACGCTGCCTGCAGATGCTGGCCCGCCAGATTCAGGAGGCGTTAATGCGCGTTTGGCAGCGTGTGGCGAATCAGGCGCAAATCCCCCCATTTTTTGACTCACAAAACCCGCAGCTCAAAACGTTAACCCGTCCTCCGCGTCAGTTTAGATCAGGTACAGTACAAAAATCGCGGCCAGGCTGGAGGCCGCTGGGTACACTCGCAACTCAGACTGGCGCTGAAAGTCTGGCGCTTCAGCGTTTTTACGCCGCACAAGCTGAACTGCAGCGCATGACGCTTGATGCAAGCCTTGAAGAAGTGGGGTATCACCAAGCCGGTCTACAGGTGCTCTGTGATTATTTCAATTTATCTCAGGCTGCGCTGATAAAGATAAAAGGCCAGAGCTTTAAGCAGCTTGCCCTAGCTGGCCCTAAAACGGAAGATTTGATCAGAACCTTCGAGCCTTTTTTAGAAGAGCTTTGTCATTCCCAGGAAGTCCTCACGTTTGAAGACTTCAAAACTAAATCAACACCTGTTTCTCAACATTTTTTCACAGACAGCGCTTTACCTCAGGCTCTAATCGGCACGCAGGTCTGGCTCAAGCATCAGCTTTATGGTCTTGTCATCTGTTCTGGATCAGAGCGCAAGAACGGATTTAGCTCACTTGAACAGGATTTTATGCGCTTGTTTGGCCGCTGGCTAAGCTTTATAATTGATCGCCAGGCTCATACAGCCCATTTAAAGGCACTTAATGACAGCAAAGACCGTGTTTTGGCGATGGTCGCCCACGATTTGCGCAACCCGCTGGGCACCATTGTCAGCGCAAGCCGGATGCTGGCCCGCAGTGAACCGGATGGTCTTAACGCCAAGATGCTAAAAGTCATTGACCAGGCGTGTTTAATGGGAAACCAGCTGATTGATGAATTGCTTGATGCAGCTGAACTTGAAGAAAGCACCAACCTCAAGCAGCACCCTCATAACCTCTGTGATTTTGTAAACATGATTTATCACATGTTTGAACCGCGTGCCAAAGTCAAAACGCTTGAACTGATCTTGGAACTTGAAACAGAGCAGGCCATGGTTTTAATAGATGAGCATAAAATGAGCCGGGTGTTTGAAAACCTGCTCAATAATGCGCTTAAATTTACGCCTGTTGGTGGCAAAATCTACATGCGCCTGAGCAAAAGCAAAACCAAAGCCTACCTCCAAATCGAAGACTCGGGCATTGGAATACCGCCCGAGTTACAAAAAGGCCTGTTTGAAAAGTACAGCCAGGCTCGCCGCCAGGGTCTCGCCGGCGAAAAATCCAATGGACTTGGAATGTATATTGTCAAACAAATCACCGAGCTGCACGGCGGCAGGATTCAAGTTGCAAGCCTTGAAGGCCATGGCACGGTTTTTCAGATTGAGCTGCCGCTGGCGCCTCATCCCTTTCAGGCGCTGCCAGATCGATATCTTGGCAAAGTCTCTGTGCCTGAATAACAAAGATACTCAATTAAAGCTATTAAGCTTCTTTTTTATGATTTACACTTTGATGCCCACCAGGCGTCGCAAACAACTTTTTGAGTTCGGAATTTATGCTAGAGGCATCTGTTTCTAATGGTTCAGCAGGCTCTAAAGTGACATGAATATCGCTTTTGTCGGCATGCTTATCTCTAAAGCCTTCTAACAGCAGCGGAACAAGCCGCAGTTCTTGAGTTACGCGCAGAGAGTTCGGCGGCCGTGTGTACCAGACGTGGTTTGCTTTACGAAAACAAGCCTGAGCAGCTTCTGTTTCATGGCAAACCTGACTGACCTGCCCTAACAAACTGAGAGCAAAAGCTTCTGCAATTGAACAATAGGCCCGCTGAGCATACTCAACGCTTAACCGGGCATAATTCAAGGCAGTTGAGAGTTGATCACTAGCGAGACGGCCCAGTTGATAAGCATTGAGTGAGCGCGCCAGAAAATCTGTGTCCTGAAGGCTGATTTGTTCTGCAAGAAAATGGGCTTTGGCGGTTTCTGGCTGACCCATTTGCCTTGAGATATAGCCAAGCTGATGCAAAGCCAGCCCATCGCGAGTAGTATCATAGATTTCTTGATACAGAGCAGCGGCTTCCTGCAGCTGTTGATTGGCCATCAGCGACGCGGCATAAGCATGCTGATATAGCGTCAAAGTCCGAACATCATATGCTTCTGGCATTAACGCAAGCCAGATATGTGACGCTAGTTTGTATTGATTGTTTTCTAAAGCTGTCCAGCCTTCTTTTAAAGTATACGTACGCATAATTGACCTTCAAACTATGCGAATTAAATTGACATAAGACAAACCTTCAAATCAAGAGATCTGAAAAAAATAACTTCTAATTAACGGCATCATCTACGTTTGCGCTTTATTTGGCTCGATTTTAGCGACATGTCGCCATAAGAATTCTGCGTAAAAATACTGAATGATTAACTTAAGAAACAAACAAAATTTTATCAAAGCTTTTATCTTGAACGCAGTTGTCCACTGCCACACTGTTATTTCAAGTAAAAGATCCTGTCATTCGGCACTCGCTGCGTCATACCCGAAGGACCTAAATCCGCTTAAAAACTTGATGTGGAATCTAAAGTGCCTGATGTTATCTGCCTCTTAGATCCCCCGGTTTATGCCCTGTGGGTACACGTTTTTATACTCAAATGAGAAGTATGGCAGAATACGAGCTGACATAAACTGATATGGACGCAAAAAATGGGCTTGTACAAAGATTTTAAACGCTAAAGGATGAACATAATCTGTGCGTCAACCGCGCTCTGCCCCTGAGACTCTGTTCTTTAAGCTTAAGCCCAGCGGCGCCAGACGCAAACAACTAAAACCTGGCAAGTTGAAACGCCGACAGACGTCTGCAACACAGGATAAATAATTTGATCATAAACTCGTCACGTACCAGACTTTCACTTAAACCCTCAATATGAATGTGTAAATGAATAGGTGACGTTTACGGCTTTTATCAAGGCTCACACCCCTTTACCATCAGACAGTCAAGTTCGTTATAAATCTGCTCACTTTCAAACATCTGAGTTAGACTGCTAAACAGCCTGCAATACCTTAAGGAGTCTGAGATGAGCAGTCTTTCCTCTATTCGACGGGAAACCTATATTTTGCCCACACCCACAACTTGTGAACTGGCTTATGAACTCGATCCGGAGATTCTGTCTCCCATCACTGAATGGCTTACAGAACACAATCTTCCGGCCTCAGCAATTGCCTTACTGCGATTCTCACAGTTTTTAGAAAGCGATCAAGACTGGGATCATCAATTTGCCTATATTTCAAGCCTGAATAAAACCCCAAATTCAGAAGATTTAAAGCTCTTTACGGAATTTGAAAATCAGGCCCTGACTCAGCAAACTCAAGATTCTCGGGCTTTGAATGAACTTTTTTTTCGCTGGGTACAGGCAAACTGGCCGGTGTATTACCGTCTCTAGATCAGCTTTTTATTCATCCAGTTGATCCTGTAAGCTCTCAACACGGTCACAAAGTTCACTATAACGAGTTTCTAAGCTTGCAACATCATGGCCTTGATTGCTGTACTCATCAAGACGATCAGCGATCCAATCTAAACGATCGAGAATCTGATCCAGTTCTGATGCGGTCATGCTTGAGTCCAGAGCCTGTTTAACCCTCAGATCCAGACTGTTTAGCTCAGCAGCAAGTTTTTCAAAAGTTAAAGTTAAATCCAAGGCCATTGTATAATCACTTTGACGGCGCTCAAGCGGCTGTAAACGCGCTCTCAGTAAACTGACATCCATTTCTGCATCTAAAGCCGTTAACTGCGCTTGCAAAGCCAAAAGACCGGCTCCTAGCTGACTGCGGCACTGATTCAGTTGGGCGCTGTAACCAGGCTGGGCTTTTGCAACCGGTGGTGGCCAGCTGACAATCCGCAGCATCCAGCTCTGAATCAGCTCTAAGACGTCATCTTCATCAGGGCTCTCAGAGCTTTGGACGGACGCCGCAGGCTGAGCGGTTTTTTGATGAATTAACTGTTCAAGCAAAGCAGGTGGATCCGGATGTTGAGGAGCCAGACGCTGAGCCGTTTTAAGATACATCACAGCCGTACGGCTATCGCCGAGAATCATAAACAAATAACCCAAGGCAATACAGGGTTCAGGATTAGTGCGCTGGCGTTTAACCGCTTCAACCCAGTTTTCAAGTGCGCTTTGCAGCGCGCCACGATCGTTAAAACCACTCTTGCTGGCGCGCGCAAAGGCTTTTAAACCATCCTGATAAAAACTATCAGCCTGACCATGACGGCGGTTATCAAGGGCTTCACGCTGGGCCTGAAGACCGGCCAGAGCCTTAAGTTGCATCATCTGACCGTCTCCTTGCTGACTAAACGTTTTTTAAACTGAGTTAACGACCTGCACCCTGATAAGCGCCACGCTTCCATTGCTGGAGTTCCTGCTGATTGTCTGACAGGCGCAGCGCTTCTTCAAAGCCAATGACATCCTGCTCATAATAGCCAAACAGCGACTGGTTCATGCTCTGCATGCCGTCCTGCTGACCTTTGGTAATTAAGTGATAAATCGAATCAAGTTCATGTTTAAAGATATGGTCGCGAACCGTGGGCGTGACAACCAGAATCTCGTTAACAGGAACCCGGCCCACACCGTCTTTTTTAATGGCCAGGCGCTGGGCAACCGTGCCGCGCAAAACAGACGCAAGCTGCTTCAGCACCGTCTGCTGTTCATGGGGCGGGAAAGCGTTAATAACACGGTTAATGGTCTGAACCGCGTCATTGGTATGCAGCGTACTTAAAACCAAGTGACCGGTTTCGGCTGCTTTAAGCGCAGATTCAATTGTGTCGCGGTCACGCATTTCCCCTACCAGGATGATGTCAGGGTCTTGTCGCAGAGCGTACTTGATCGCATTTGGAAAGCTGGAAGTATCGTTCACCAGTTCACGTTGGGTAATGACTGACTTTTTATTGCGGTACACAAACTCAATGGGATCTTCAATCGTGATGATATGCACGTCCTGATTGGCGTTGATATAGTCAATCATGCCCGCTAGCGTGGTGGTTTTACCAGAACCAGTCGGACCTGTCACCATAATCAGGCCGGTGCGCTCTTTGGTGAAGTTTTTAATCTGAAGCGGCAGGCCGAGGTTTTCGATATTCGGAACATTAATCGGAATCACTCGCAAAACCGCACCAACGTGGCCTTGCTCTAAAAAGATATTGACGCGAAAACGGGCCAGGCCCGAAATCATAAACGAAACGTCCATTTCCTGGTTGCGCTCAAAAGCCTCTCGTTGAGCGTTTGACAACATCGAGTACAGGGTACGTTTGGTATCCGCTGGGGTCATCGGACGCATTTCGGTTGGCACAATCCGACCATCAATACGCAACATGGGCGGGCAGCCTACGCGGATATGGATATCTGAAGCGCGCTTTTTAACCGCAACGCGGAGAAACTCATCGATATTCATGGGCTCACTGTACCTCTTTTGGGATGGACTAATGGACTAATGGACTAATGGATGAAGGGACGTAAGATGAATGGACTGAGGACAAAAGACTGGGGAAAGACAAGCTTGTTATGTGGTCCTTTAGTCCGCTTGTCCTTCGTCCATTGTTTTATTGTTCTCTCAGGGGTTTGCCAACCATCGCGCTAAGCGTGGGCAATTGTTTAAACAGGGTGCGGATGTCTTCAGGACGAGAAGCATCCTGGTTCCAGGTCAGCACTTCACGACCGTGCTCGTCTTCAAACTTGATCTCAAGCGCAATTTCAATCGGATTAAAACCGCGCTCTTCAGCAGTGGTGGCATCACCTTCACCTTCGTAACCGGTCGAAAAGCGATTCTGCATGCTGAAGTGAGAAATCTTATAAATGTCCTGGACTTCAAAGCGATGATAAGTCGGGAAAAAGCCCAGGGTCACAAAGCGCTCGCTGGTCAACATCTTGAGTTCGAGACTGCCAAAAGAGCCAGGCTGACCAGCCGCAACGCCTTCGGCCGTCTGCAGCTGATGAAAACTCAGCAGCAGCTTTTCATGGGGCATCAGCATGGCTTTGAGCGTGCGGTTAATCAAAATGCCAATCTGGCCCAGAGGAGCGAGCTTTTCGTTAAGTTCATTCAGACCTTCTGGCAAATTGTCGACACTCATGCAATCACCTCGGTTCCAAGATAAGGTTGTAAGACTTTGGGCACACGCAGGCTGCCATCAGCCTGTTGGTAGTTTTCGATAATCGCCGCTAATGTACGGCCAATCGGCAGACCCGAACCGTTAAGGGTATGGGGGAAAGCCGTATTGCCACCGACTTCAGGGCGATAACGCAGCATGCCGCGACGGGCCTGGAAATCTGTACAATTGCTGCAGCTGGAAATCTCGCGGTATTTACCCTGGCTGGGGAACCAGACTTCGATATCATAGGTTTTAGCCGCGTTAAAGCCTGTATCACCTGAGCAAAGCTGCATCACGCGATAAGGTAACTCCAGCTTTTGCAGCAGATTTTCAGCGTCAGCCACCATTTTTTCGAGTTCGTCAAAAGAGGTATCGGGCTCAACAATTTTGACTAACTCAACTTTGCTGAACTGATGCTGGCGAATAATCCCGCGGGTATCTTTACCGGCAGCGCCCGCTTCAGCACGGAAGCAAGGCGTATAAGCGGTCAGATATTTAGGCAGCTGATCTTTTTCAAGAATCTCACTGCGATACAGATTAGTCAGCGGGACTTCTGCTGTCGGAATCAAAAAGTAGTCTTTAAAATTGACGCCAAACAGATCTTCTTCAAACTTGGGCAGATTGCCGTTGGCAGTCATGGTTTCGCGATTGACCATCGTGGGCGGCAGCACTTCGGTGTAACCACGCGAGCTGTTCTGATCCAAAAAGAAGTTCTGAAGCGCTCGTTCAAGTTTTGCACCATACCCTTTTAGCACCACAAAACGGGCGCCTGTTAAGCGGGCTGCACGCTCAAAGTCTAGAATATCGAGAGCGACACCCAGATCATCATGGGCTTTGGCTTCAAAACCTAGCTCAGGCGGGGTACCAGAGTCCCGGACCAGAATATTGGATTCTTCGTCTGCGCCATCAGGCACACTGCCATCAAGAATATTCGGAATCGTTAACAGCAGTTCACCACGCTCGTTATCGCAAGCGGTCATGCGCTCTTCAGCAGTTTTGATCTCTTCGCCGATTTTGCGCACGGATTCCATCTGCTCAGAAGCGTCCTCACCGGCTTTTTTCAGCGCACCAATCGCTTTAGAGGACTCATTGCGCTTCGCGCGCAAATTATCAATGGTGGTCTGGCAGGCGCGGTGTTCTTCGTCGAGGGCGAGCAAACGGTCGACGACGCTTTCGTCGGCGCGGCGCTTGCGCTGCGACAGCCGCAGGGGTTCGGCGTCCAGGCGCAGGCTCTTGAGATCATGCATGAGTCAAATCCTTCTGTCTAAGTTGATCATCACAGTGATTAAAATGATGTCGGGGGAATTCAGACAATAGTGTACCGTATTTGAGCAATAAAGCGCTATTCAGATATCTGCCCCAGCGCTTGAGCCGCCTGATTAAAATCTATTTTTTCAATCGTTTAAACACACCGAATAAACAGGCCGGATCGAAAATCTGAATCAAAAGCGCTAGATTTTGGTTCAGAATTTTGCTGAAATCATAGTGACGCAAGCATTCAAATGGCTCAAATCAGCCCGCATCAGGCATTTTAGGGCATCTAGCAGGGGCATCTAGCCAGAATAAATAAATACCTGGCAGACCCTATCCAGCGCACAAAGGTAGAAGTATCCTGAAGTTGCAAGCAAGTTTTCGATTTGCCTATCGATATTAACCTTAGATTAAGACAAGATTATGGAGTATTCATTGATGACCCGACGTGCCCTGTCTGCCTTGCCTCTCCTGATTTCTGCCAGTCTGGCTGCTTTGAGCGCCTGCTCTTCACCTGCTGCTGCCCCCATCAACCGTCCCGGTGTTTCGGGTCTGAGCAATGCTCCCCAAGCTAACGCCGCTCAGGTTAATCGCGTTGCGGTACGCGTTACAGACCCCAACCAGGCAACTGTACCTGGTGAAATTGTGGTGCGCTACAAACAAGGCATCAATATTCAGTCTCGCAGCCAGACTCTGTCCCAGCTGAGACTCTCCAGCGTCAGCACCATCGGCCGTCCCGAAATGGGCATGGAGCTGGTCCGCACTCAGGGCGGCATGTCTGCTCAGTCCGCCATCAGCGCCCTGCGCAACAATCCTAACGTGCTTTATGCTGAACCCAATTACGTCGTCAAACTGAGCCCCGAAATGCAGGGTCAGGCTGTTGCTCCGGTTCGTAGCGAAGGCCCCAACGATGAATTCTTTGCTCAGCAGTACGCTCATAAAGTCAGCAACTCGGTTGCTGGCTGGGCCATCAACTCCGGTTCACCTGATGTCACCATCGCCATTGTGGACACTGGTGTTGACCTCAAACACCCTGACTTAGTCGACAAAATTGTTGCAGGTCGCGATGTTGTCGACAGCGATGACCAGGCGATGGATGGCCACTACCACGGCACGCACTGCGCCGGTATTGCCGCAGCCACCACCAACAATAAAGTCGGTATCGCAGGTTTTGCACCGAACGTCAAAATCATGCCGGTTCGCGTGCTCGACAATAACGGTTCAGGCACCAGCGCTGATGTTGCCAATGGCATCATCTGGGCAGCTGATCACGGCGCTCAGGTTATCAGCATGAGCCTCGGTGGCCCCAGCAATCCCCAGATCAAAAAAGACGCAGTAGACTACGCTCTGTCTAAAGACGCGGTACTGGTTGCGGCCATGGGCAATCGTGGTGATGGCTCCCAGATCTTCCCGGCGGCTCAGCCTGGCGTTCTGTCTGTTGGCGCCACTGACATCAACGACAAACGCGCCAGCTTTTCGCAGTACGGCACCTGGATTTCCGTCAGCGCACCTGGTGTGAACATTCTGTCCACCTTCCCGACTTACAACACATCTGGCAAAAAGAACTACGGCAGCATCAGCGGCACCTCCATGGCGACTCCCGCCGTGGCTGGCGTTGTGGCTCTGATCCGCAGCCAGAACCCCAAACTCAACCGCAAAGAAGTTCAGGCCCAGCTTGAGCGCGGCACGGATGACCTGGGCGATCCCGGTTATGATGTCTACTACGGCCATGGCCGTATCAACGTTGCCAAAGCACTGGCAGCTGGTAGACGCTAAGAAGCTCGTCGCTGTTGGCTTATAGCCAGTAGCTAAAGCATTTAAAACATTTAAGGCCCGGAAAGTGATACTTTCCGGGCCTTTTGTTTTGGCTGATTGTGATGGCTATAATCAGTTAGTTTTGGGAGATCCAGTCCTGGGCTTGTTCGCGCTCAGTCAGGCTAAAGCCTTGAATCGGACAGGCAAATAAAGTGTCAGTATGTTCGACTAGACCTTCTGGCTGCTGAGCATCTGTCACCAGCGCGGTGCGGTCAAAATACTCTAACTGATTCATATACAGGCCTAAATCTTTTAACGCTTTTTCAGGGTCATCTAGCCCTGTTATTTCTACATACATCCGTAAGGTCGGAAACTGGCGCAGCTTTTGCTCCATCAGCTGGTGAGCGTGTTCAAGTTCTGTGGCGTTATAGCCGTTCTCAATTGAAAAAGCGAGAATATTATTATCTGTCTGGGCATATTGCATCATCTAAATTGTCCTCCTGAGCAAGCACTCTAGATTAAGCACTCTAGATTAAGCACTCATATGTGATTTGCCCCTGATGCTATCACGCCCCAAACAAAGGCTGCGCCCCGATAGGCGTTAAAATCACAACAAAAGCGCCAACTTATTGATACTCTGGCGCTTTTATTTCAATTCATTTACTAACTGACCTTAAGGTGCTGCCAAAACAGGCTTAAGCTGATAAACCCCATGTAAACGAGTATCGGTTACTAAAATAGAGTCAGAATTTAAGATCAGGCCCCGTGGTTGCGCAGGCGGTTTATCGATCTGAAGGGTGCTGACCTGGCCTTCTGGAGTAATCAGACGAAAACGCGCATTGGTATCCACAACCAGCAATTTACCACTGGCATCAATTGCAAGCGCTAAAGGTTCATTTAAGCGAGCGCTTGCTTTGTCTCCATCTGCATTGCCAGGTTGCCCGTTTCCAGACAGCGTCGTAAGCTGCCCATCCGGTGCTAACACACGAATCGCGTGATTATAGCCGTCTGCAATGTAGACCTTTCCGTCTGCCGCAATCGCCAGCGCGCGCGGTGAAAAAAGTTGAGCGGCTTCACCTTTACCATCTGCAAAACCCTGCACACCACCCGCAACAGGCGTCAATTGACCATCTTGCCAGCGGAGAATGCGATGGCGTCCCCCTTCAGCAATATACAGCACACCATCAGGACTTATCTCAACATCAGTGGGGCCATTTAAATCTTTAACGATCGTGCTGACTTTACCATCTGGCTCAAGTTTACGAATCGCTCCGGCTCCCGTATCAGCGATGTAAAATTCGCCTTTAAAGCCACGCCCAAAGCCCTGGGGATTATTCAAGCGAGCAGCGGCACCTTGCCCATCTGTCAGCCCAGGTTCTGACTGACCCGCCAAAGTATCAACCTGTGCGTTGCGCAATCGGCGAATCCGATGGTTAAAGCGATCGGCAATTAAAATATCTCCCTGAGCAGTCTGACTGACATCCCAAGGATATGAAAACAAAGCCTGATCTGCTGGGCCGTCTAAAAAATCAAAGCGAGTTTGACCGGTTAAAGCCACAGACTGCCAGTTTTGAGCTGAGATATTTATTCTCGGCCAGGCTGTTGGGGTTGGTACCGGTGTTGGTTGTCCAGATGGATTTGAAGAACTGGACTGACAGGCTGTTAGCAGCATCAAACTCAGCAACAGACGCTTGATCATTTTTTCTTCCTTCAGAATCTTTAAGTAGATTGTCACCGTTATTTTACACTTCAGGGGCTAGTCAGAGGTTTTTTTATTCTAAAGTGAATAGGTCAGTTTATTCACTTTCGACTAAAACAATCATAATCAGGAAGAAATGCATGAAATTTAAATCTCCCGGACTGATGGCGCTCACTTTAACCTTAAGCTTATTGGCCTGTTCACCCAGTAAAACCCCTGGCTCTACTCAACCCAGCACCAACCCTAGTGCTAACCCCAGTAATCCGGCTCCTGTCGCGGGCGCAAAACCTCAGGCAACGAGCTCAGGCCGTGGCGGTGGTGGCAATACCGGTGGCAAAGACGAAAGTGGTTCATTAGGCTCAGAAAAACCAGCCAATCAAGCAACTGGCGATAAAACCCTGTTTGCGGTCTATTTGCTCGGCAGCGACCTTGAAGATGATGTTCAAGAGCCCAAAGGCACAGCTGATGAAGTCACAACCGGTGGCATTGTCACTGCTGGCGCGGGTTCAGACGACTTACGCGAAATGACCGCAACTTTTAAAGCGCTCTCAGCTGAAGAACGCGCCAAACTAGATGTGGTAGTCGGCTTTGGCGGGGCACGCAAACAAGGCTGGAAAGGCATCAAATACACCGACGCCAACTGTATTGTTCAGGACAGCGCCGATAATTATTTTGGCAACGACAGCTGTTATTTAGCCCGTGAAGATAACGCCGATATGGGCAAAGCAGAGACTTCTGCTGCCTTTGTTAAATTCCTGAATGAAAAATACCCTGCTGCCAACTACGCCCGCCGGATGTTTGTGTTCTGGGATCACGGCGGCGCACACAAAGGTTATGGCCCTGACACCAACACCGATACAGCCATGACCCTCAAAGAGCTTCATGATACCTTTGCTGCTGACCCGGTTAAATGGGATCTGATTGGCTTTGACACCTGCCTGATGGGCAGCCTGGACGTGGTGCCCTTTGTGCGCAACAACGCCCGCTATATGCTGGCTTCTGAAGAACTTGAGCCCGGTCACGGCTGGCAGTACACCGAAGTCCTGAACCATCTCGCCAAAAATCCGAGTTCTTCCATCGAAGAAGTCGGCAAGTTTATGGTCAACTCGTTTGTTACCTCTGAATCGCATAAATCCAGCGATGGCAAAACCCTCTCTTTGCTCAATCTCAGCCATTATGACGAAGTGATGGGCGGCCTCAGCGATCTGTCCGGTCTGCTTAAATCCGGTCTGGCAGAAAAAGCCGCTTATGAAGCCACCATTCAGTCTGCTAAAGACGCTGAATCTTATGGTAAATCCGCGCAGAGCCCTGGCTTTTCTATGGACATCAAACACTTTTTAGGCCTGCTCAAAGAGAAAAACCCCAGCGCCAACACCGATCGCTTAAGCTCAGCTCTGGACAAAATGATTGTCGCATCCCAACAAGACGGCACTCGCCCCAAAGCCACAGGCTTAGCGATTTTCCAGATTAACAATAAAAGTGATGTGGACGGCAAAGATTATAAGCTGGAGCGCGCAGCCTCACCCCAGTGGTTTGACTTTATTACCTCGATGTATGCCAAAGGTGGCAATGACACCCAGGCGCCTCAGGTTCAGCCCGAAGCCGCCCCTGACGCCAGCACCCAGTCTTTTAAAGCTCAACAGGCCGGTGCTGCGCCGAGCTTTAAAATCAGCGATGATTTAGGCCTTAAATCCGTCCTGACATATATGGTCACCAGCACCGATCAAAAGAACTTTACGGTCCTGGGTTCAATGGGCTCTGATTCGCTTGGCAATCAGAGCTATCGCGCCAAAAATTGGGACGGCAAAGCGCTCAGACTCTGTACTGGCACCTGCACGGCCAATTCCATGGTGATCCCCGTCAATCTGGCTGATCTCGACGATCAAGAAGGCACAGCGCTGTACGTAGCAGATGGCCAGCTAAATGGCGAAGACTCAGTCTTTTACTTTGAAATCGACGGCAACGGTCAGGTTCAGGATTACTGGGTCTCACCCTATGCCACCGATAACGAAGGGGACGTCACCCAGATTTCCCGCGAACAGTATGACCTCGGCGCAGGTGATCAGGTTGAGTTTTACTATAACCACTTTAATATCGACAGCAATAACGGTGATGACTGGAAACTCGGCGAAGCGATGGTGCTTGGCGGTGAACCCAGCTTCCAGCGCGTAGACGTAGCCGGCGAAAAGTACACCTTCCTGGTGGCTGAAGACCTGAAAGGCAACGTCGAAAATTCGGATCTGTATCCGATTAAATAAGTTTTGCTTTAGCGAACTGTCACAACAGCTTTAAGAGCTCAGACAGGTGAATGCTCCAACCCGGTTACACGCAAATCAACCGGGTTGGTTTTTTTTTATTTTTACAGCTCATAGAAAATATTTTAAGATAAACTTTAGGAGTATTGTAATTTTTTCCAGGAGTCACATATGTCTCAACGGCTGCATTTTAGTTTATTGTCACTCCCTGCAGCCCTGACGCTGACTGTCCTGACCGCTTGCGGCCCTTCTCCAACAGGTTCTCAATCCTCACCTGGCACTTTATCAACACATTCCCCGGCTCCCATCCATCACTCAACATTGTGTTTAACGACACCAGCGGCAAATATATCGGTTTTGAAGTGCTCGCCAATCCAACCGGCAACGGGACTGACGTTTTACCAAATCTGATGGTTGGCGGCAGCACCAATCTCACGGCCGGTCCAATCGACGTCTTCAGACCCGGCGATTTAGTCACGGTCGAAGTTGAAACCACTGTGCTGGACCCAGCGGGTAACAGCCTGGACAGCAGTGGCGATGATGCTTCCGCTAACGCCAGCTAAATCTTAATCATTCAATCAATCTGGTTTTGCATAGATCTGCGGGTGTGTGCGAAACCTTTTTTTGTATTGTCGCAGAATTTTACAATTCAGATGCTTTCCAGAAACTTTTTTTACCTAAACTGGCTTTTAGATTTAACTCTAACAGGAGTCACTTATGTCGAAGTCTTTAATCGTTCTCTCAAAATTTAGCTTACCCGCTGCTCTGAGCTTCACGCTGCTGGCAGCCTGTGGACCTGCTCCAGTTCAAACTGGGACGGGTGCTTCAACCAGCCCGTCTCCCTCTGCGCCCATACCCAGCAATCAGCCCAGCGCAAGTCCTACTTCAGTGACATCCCCAAGCCCCAGTTCTGTTTCCAGCCCGGTTCCCAGTACGGCGCCAAGCGCCAGCCCAACCAGCAATCCAAGCCCCAGCACAAGCCCCAGTGCCCCGCTGGCATCAGCCACATCTGATATCTCAAC
>CAJYHH010000098.1 GCA_913773825.1 Candidatus Sericytochromatia bacterium
CCTCAATCGGATCTAAGCCATAGTCCCACTGTAAAAAGCAAAGCCAGTAACGCAGCATGCCATAGGTGTGCGCACAGCGGAACAAGCGAGCTAATTGTTCAATATGATTAAGTTCTTCAGCATCCAATCGTTTAGTTGACTGCAACATCCCCGATTCGTCATAGACCAACCCGTGTTCAGCAACAAATTCAGGCGCAGCCATGGGCGAGTTCGGTAAGACCACCGTTCGAAAAATCTGAGCATCGATAATCTGATTAAAGAAAAAACGCAGATCATCTTTAAACGACTCACGGGTACTGCCCGGCAGACCGATCATCAACTGGGTACTCATCGGTAACTGGCGTTCTTCAAAAGCCGTACGCAAAGCATCATACTCTTTGGTTTTAATGTTATTGCGTTTAATCGTGTCGAGAGTGTGCTGGTCGCGAGTCTGCAGCGACACAATCCCCGTGCTGACTAAGCCATGGTCGACTAACAACTCGATGATATCCACAAGATGTTTTTTAGTGTTTTTGGCGTAGTTACTGATCATCAACTTGGGATAATCGTATTTTTCTTTCATTTCACAGATAAACTGGGCGATCTCAAGATCACTTTCAAAGATGCCAAAGTTACTGTCAGCAATCCAGATTTTGGGAATTTTATGGCTGGCCAGCCATTCGATTTCGCCCCGAACCCGAGCCATATCAAAGCGCCTGATTTTTTGCAGCGTAGCAGAGCCCCAGTCACAAAACACGCAGCCATAAGGGCAACCGCGATTGGTTTCTAGAGGCACCGCATTCCAGGTTTGCCACTCCAGTTTGTCAAAAACACCGTTTAAAAAAGGTGAGGGATAAAGATTGGGATCCCCACGCGGCCGATTGGGCGTTTTAATAAACTGGCCTTTAAGCAAAAATCCTAGACCGGCAACGTCTTCAGCTGTCTGATTCTGGCTCAGTGTCCGCAGCAGCTCGACCAACGTCTGCTCCCCTTCACTGTGAACCGTGTAGTCCACAAAGGGATAACGCTCTAAATAGGTTTTACAGGCTTCAGCATAAGCAGGAGTATCAGGCCCACCGTGAATAATCACGCTGCTTGGTGCATAACGTTTAACCGCAGCTGAAATTTCAAGATTGGACTCCCGAGTCCACATATAGTTAGAAAACAACACAATACCAGGGCCGTTTTCAGCCATTTGCTCAAGCAGTTGCTGACTGTTCATGGCAAACGGAAAAACAATCCGATAATCATCAGGCAGGCTTTCCTGAATACAGGACACCATCAGACCGAGCGCCAAAGGCGCCCATTGGGTGATCGGGTGAACGGCGTAAACCGGGGTCAGGGCTTTCATTTGCTTATCTTACTACGCTTTAGATCCACTGATGGACCTGATAGGGAACCTCACAAGGATTACCCATCGCCACAGAAATTTCGCGGCTCAGGGGTCGGAGCATCACCGAACAGGTGGTTTCGTAATACTCCCCATGACGACAAATGGTGTTGTCAGAAGGCTCATGGCTCTCGTCATGATCCGCAAAATAGTCAAACAGATCACTCTGATGGTACTGAACCCGGGTCCCTGACAGCACATGTAAACGATCAAAGCGCGACTCAGAAGACTCTCGCACACGACGACCGGCCAGTTCTTTTAAATTACGCCGGAAGTCGTAATAAGCATTAGCGGGAATATCTCCTGGCACCATTTCAGCCAGCTGATAATGATTAGTTGCAATTAAGAGATTATCGCGAATCTGCTTGCTTTGGACTTTACGTGAATCAACTTCAATCAGATACATATCGCCACGTGTATCCTGCACGCCTAAAATGGCGCCACCTTCTTGTTCACCTTTTTCAAAAAAGCTGACAACTTCAGCTGCTGATTCACAGTTTTGCAAAGCTTGCTGAACTTTAATGGCAACCGGCAATTTATGGGTAGCGTTCTGACTGCCATAACCATAGTTATAGGTCAAAGCAACACCAGCCTCATTCATACCCGTATGAGCACCAACGCTGGGAACCAGGGTCACGTCAACTGAACTCAGACCTTTGTCAGGTTTGGTTTTACGGACTAAATTAAAGCTTTTAAGAAAATACGGGTAATCAAAGTTTTTGATCAACATCGGCTCTTCTGTAGAAGAAAAACGCGGTGGAATCATCAACGTTGAGCAGCCCCCCAGCTGAAAGCTGATTCGGGCCAGCATGAGTTCAGCGGCAGCAAAAAATAAAATCTGCTCAATTTCAATACCCGAACCTGCGGATAAACCCTGAATCTGGGCCCAGGTATCGGGGTGATGACGACGCAGAGCCGGCGCTAAAACGCGCTTGGCCTGACGTAAAGCAGCTCCGCGAGCCAGACCAGCTGGCAACCAGCGTGAGCGCATCAGCTCAAATGCTTCTGATTGAAAAAGCGAATTAAAGCAGAGCATCATCTGCTTACGCGTAGCTTGACCCTGAGCAAAACCTCGCTCATAGGGCGTACCGGTGCATTCAAGCGGCTGGAGAACCTGCTGCAGAGCCTGGAAACGCATCAACAACCTGACCTTTGCTCTTAGTATGCTATAAATAATTATAGCCCAAGAAAAAAAAGAGATACCACCGCATGAGACATATAATCAGCGATCCTAACTTCCTTCATGGGAAGCCTTATCTCGGTGGTGTCAGGCTATCAGTTGAAATGATCCTTGAAGAGCTGATTCAAAAAAAGAGTACCCGGGACGTTGCAAAGAAGTTTCCGCAACTGCAAGAAGACGATGTATTGTTTGTTTTGCAATATGCTCAACGCGTCATCAACAATCATCCGGAAGACGCCGACATTCAACGCGAAGAACGTTCCGCCTCTAACTAAGCAGTTGTGCTGTCACGCTTTAACGCAAGTTATAAGCTGTTTTTTTACAGACACTTAACCAAAACCAGCTTGAGTGAGCGTGAGTTATGGAGCATCTAACGCTTTAATTTGGTACTTCTGTTTAAGCAATGACTCTAAGTTTGTGAGTTTAAACTGCGGCTCTTTTTTTAAGCGCAGCAGCAAATTTTGCAAGAGCTGGGGAGTACGCGGCTGAATATCATGCATCAGAATCACGCCCCCCTGGTGACTGCGCAGGCTGTCCATGACGGATTTTTCCATCTGCCAAAGTGGCTGCTGATGATGCCAGTCCCCTGAACTGGCATTCCAGAGAATCAGATATTTCTGCTGTTGTTTAAGCCATTGATCAACCAGTCCAGGCCGCAAACTGCCATCTGCTGAAGAGTGAACATGTCTGACGCCCCGCTGACCAAAGGGTGGACGAATATAATAAAGCGGATAATCATAACCCAGGGCTTGATTGACTATTTTTTGAGTGCGTTCAAATTCTAAGCCGATTTGAGCAGGTTGATTGAGATAGTTTAAAGCACTTAGATTGGGATGGTTAAAGCTATGGTTACCCAAAACATGGCCATCATTGACCATACGCCGCAAAATCGCAACCCGTTCAGGATCCAGTTGCCCATCAGACTGACTATCAGACTTTAAAAGTTTGCTGCCAACAATAAAAAAAACAGCTTGAAGCTGATGGGGTTTAAGTAAATCCAGCACTTGAGGGGTATAAGCATTTGGACCATCATCAAATGTCAGCACCACTTGGTGATTAAAGCCCTGATCCTCAAGATAAATGCCCGGTACTTTTTCCTGGGCATAATGACGCGCTGAATGAAGCAAAGGCGTCTCGTGAGCAGATGAGCCTTGTTTAACAGCGGGACTTTGGCAACTCTGCCCAATCGCCAGCCCACAGCCAACTAAAAGACGCAGAGACCACAAAGGCAATTTAGACATCTTAATTCCTTAATGACGTTCTAATCTAAAGACCAATCTAAAAGCAAAAAGAACGGACTCAGAAAGTTCTCAAATCGTTCAAATCGATTCAATTTAATTCATCAAATGGTTTAAGCAGGCGCCCTGAGTTTGAACTAACCATCAAAAGCACAGATCAGAAGTGACGTTTTAATATTTTAGAATTAATGGCAAAATTAAAGTATTAGCATTCTTATCAGGGCAGTGCTAAAATGAGGCTGTGGATCCTTAGCCACAATTTAACCAGGGAAAGCGAATAAATCGTTTTTATGTGTTCTTGACACTTTCCTGGTAGGTGGAATATAACGGATATGTATCTAGCACTCCGCCACTGAGAGTGCTAATTTCTTAAAAGCAGTATGGAGGTTCTCCAAAAATGTCAAAGACCTTTCTGAAACCCCTCGGCGATCGTGTGGTTGTTAAAGTCGTCGAACAGGAAGAAAAAACCAGCGGCGGCATTCTCCTGCCCCAGACCGCTAAAGAAAAGCCCCAAGAAGCTGAAGTCCTGGCCGTTGGCCCTGGCAAGCAGCTCGAAGACGGCAAACGTGCAGCTCTGGAAGTGCGCGTAGGTGATCGCGTTGTGTTCGCAAAATACGCCGGGACTGAAATCAAGTCCAATGGCGAAGAACTGCTCGTGATTTCCGAAAAAGACATCCTGGCAATCGTTGAAAAGTAAACAAGGAGATTCCTGAAAAATGGCTAAGCAAATCGTTTATCGCGAAGACGCCCGTCACGCCCTTGAGCGTGGCGTCAATGCTGTGGCTGACACAGTAAAGGTGACCCTGGGACCCCGTGGCCGCAACGTCGTACTCGAAAAAAAATTCGGCGCTCCCCAGATCATCAATGACGGCGTAACCATCGCCAAAGAAATCGAACTTGAAGATCCCCTCGAAAACACTGGCGCTCAGCTGGTGCGCGAAGTCTGCTCCAAGACCAACGATGTTGCCGGCGACGGCACCACCACTTCTGCTGTTCTGGCTCAGGCGATGATCCGCGAAGGTCTCAAAAACGTAACTGCAGGCGCCAACCCGATCCTCGTTAAGCGCGGTATCGAAAAGGCTGTTGCCATTGCGGTTGAAGAAATCCAGAAAGTTTCTACCCCGATTGAAGGCAAAACTGCCATCAGCCAGGTTGCAACCATCTCTTCTGGCAACGACACCACGGTTGGCAATCTGATTGCTGAAGCCATGGAAGCTGTTGGCAAAGACGGCGTTATCACCGTTGAAGAATCCAAAGGTCTGAGCACTGAACTGGAAGTCGTTGAAGGCATGCAGTTCGACAAAGGCTACGTTTCTGCCTACATGGTAACTGACTCTGAAAAGATGGAAGTTGTCTACGAAGAAGCTCACGTCCTGCTGACCGATCGCAAAATCAGCGCTGTGGCTGACCTTGTTCCCGTCCTCGAACGCGTTGCTCGTTCCGGCCGTCCGCTGGTTATCATCGCTGAAGACGTCGAAGGCGAAGCACTGGCAACCCTGGTTGTTAACAAACTGCGCGGCATCCTCAACAGCGTTGCTGTTAAAGCTCCTGGCTTCGGCGATCGCCGTAAAGCGATGCTCGAAGATATCGCTATCCTGACCGGCGGCCAGGTTGTCAGCGAAGACCTGGGTCTCAAGCTCGACAACATCTCTGTTGAAATGCTCGGCTATGCTCGCCAGGTTCGCGTTTCTAAAGACAAAACCACCATCGTGGCTGGCTCTGACAACAAAGAAGCCGTTGAAAAGCGCGTTGGCACCATCCGTCGTCAGATTGACGAAACTGATTCTGAATTTGATCGTGAAAAGCTCCAGGAGCGTCTGGCTAAACTGAGCGGCGGCGTTGCTGTCATTCAGGTTGGTGCAGCTACTGAAACTGAACTCAAAGATCGCAAACTGCGCATCGAAGACGCTCTGTCTGCAACCAAAGCCGCTGTTGAAGAAGGCATTGTTGCTGGCGGTGGTACCACTCTGCTGCAGATCGCCAACGCTGTTGAGAGCCATCTCGAAGCCCAGGGCGAAAACCTCAACTCCGACGAAAAAGTCGGCTTCAACATCGTGATCAAAGCTCTGGAAGCTCCCCTGCGCCAGATCGCTGAAAACGCTGGTGAAGAAGGTGCAGTGGTCGTCCAGAACGTCCGTAGCGCTGAAAAAGGTGTCGGCTACAACGCTCTTGAGCGCAAGTATGAAAACATGCTCAGCGCTGGTATCGTTGACCCCGCTAAAGTTGCTCGTGCAGCCATCCAGAATGCTTCCAGCATCGCAGCGATGCTGCTGACCACTGAAGCTCTGGTTGTTGAAAAAGCTGACAAAAAAGCAGCTGGCGGCGGCATGCCCGACATGGGCGGAATGGGCGGCATGGGTGGCATGATGTAGCTTTAGCTACACAAGTCCCCTTGATGTAAGCTTGCGCTTACACAAGCCCCTACTCAGCTCATCGCTAAGTAAACTTCAAGAGGTCCCTCCGGGGGCCTCTTTTTTATGTCTAGATTGACTTTTAGAGCGCATTTAGATACTCTTCAGAATCCAAAAAATCGACAAGGACTGTTTATGAAATCCCATTTAGCAAAGCTCGTTATTATCAGCAGCTTATTTAGCACCGTGCTGACAGCATGTGGTTCAACACCGTCTCAGCCCAGCAATCCTTCAGCAAGCCCTTCTGCAAGCCCCAGCCCATCAGCTTCACCTCAGACTGGCGCCACAGCCAGTGGTCGGGTTTATACCGAAGCTGAAGTCGAAGCGGGAATTACCTGCTTTGAAGCCAGCGAAAATGTTCTGGCTAAAACTTCTGGTGGCCAGTTGCGTTTTGGCTTTGAAAATAATAAGCGAGGTAAAACACTGCTTGGTGCAAGTGCTTATCAGGATTACCTCAATACAACAGGTGAGGCCATGTTAAAGCTTCAGAACATGTCCACAGATATTAACTGTATTAAATAGAGCAAAAACTTTTCAGCCCGCAAGCTGAGTCTTATGAAACAACATCAGACTCAGCTTGCATTCATCAGCATCAGTTCAGATAAAACATATTCAGCTGCAATTTCTTGATCGGTACGCTCTACATAGCCATTGACCAGTCGAGCCTTTTCAAGCGCATCTTTAGCCTGCTGTTGATAGCTCAATGTAAGTTTGGGCCAGCGCCGCGCCAAAATAGCAAAACCAATCGCCTGTGCAATCTGCACCGTCCAATAGCTCTCATCCAAACTATCGGGGATTTCAAGCGTAGCCAGCGCTTTTTCAGCTTTAGCGGCGGTTTCGCTCCAGCAAATCGACAGACAGGCAAACAAACGCAGATGATTTAAACGTGCCGGACTTAAGCCCTGAACAAATAAATTTTCACTCTCAAGGACTTCCCGATAAAGCCGTGACGCCTTAGTCATCGCTGAACTAAAAAAAGTTTCAAAGCCAGGAATTAATGGCTGATGGACCAGACTAAAATTGGCCAGGTCGTAGTGCAGATTGGCGAGTTCTTTTTTATAGTGATAAATTTCCTGCTCTGTACTTAAGCGCAGATGATATTTTTCCAGCCAGTCTACAGCTCGTCGGTAGAGTTTAAGGCCGCGCTCAATCCGTGAAGCAACACCGGTTCGGATTTGCTGACGCGCCAACATACCCACAAAGACTGCAACTGAGCAGTGAATATCTAATTCAAAATCCCGACTTTTTAGGGCTAAAACATTCTGAAAGGCAATTTCACTACTGTCACGACTGAGATTATCCAACACATAACGGATTCCCTGGCAAATCGTCATTTGACGCAGCAAAGCCCGCTTAAGCGCAGGCAGAGCCTTAATTACGGGATTATGATGCAACAGTCTGTCTGAAATTTCCCAGGCATAAGACAGATAATCTTCAACACGATAGACATCAAGCTGTTCAAGACCATGTGTATCGTTTAAATGCCGATCAAGATAACGCTGCAGCAAACGGGCACCTTCCCCCAGATCATCCAGAATTCTGACCATGGCATCTACTGACTGAATCCGGGTCAAAGGGATTTCATAACCTTCTTCAACTTCGTAGTCCCGATAACTCTCTTTATCCGTCCCCAACAACTGTTTAACCAAACGACGCTCTTGAGCTTCGACAAAAATAATCGGGTTATAACAGCCGTAATCCATTACACGCGGCTCAATTAAGTCCAGCAGAGCATTAAGGGCTTCAAGATGATTCTGCAAGCGGTCTTTTTGATCCGTCAGACTTAAAGGGGGATCATCCAGATAATGAGCCACGCGATTATGAATCTGCTCAGCTGTCAGTGGCCCCGTTTCAAAACCAAATAAGCGATTGAGCTCATCCAGAATTTCTTGCTGTTGGGCTAAACTGCGCGTTGGGCAACAGAGTTGAATCAGCGGCAGCAGAATATCAGGCTTAGGCCTGACATTTAACGCCTTAGGGCTCAACCAGGTTGAAAAAGTACTCTGCTGAATCTCAAATCCCTGCTGGGCCAATTGTTCAAGCAGTGCCTGCTGATTAAGCGTTGCCTGGCGCACAAGCCGACGCAGAATTTCTTTGGCCCGCCGAATACTCTGCTGCTCTTCTTGACTAAAGCCTGTTTTCACGCGATGAATGCCTCAATGATGTCGGTGAATCTATCTTCCCATGCCCTTTTAAACAGGCAGCACAAAAACTCGAAAAACGGATATTTTTAATCAGTCTAAAATTCAGGTTGCAGGCTTGTCTAATTAATCAGCTAAAGTACTCAAACAACTTTAATCAGCTTGGTTTTATACCCAGATATCTCAGTGATTATTTAAAAACCGCAAAAAACAGGGCTTTCTTGAAATAAAAGAGCGTGTTAGCATAACACTATCAAGATGCTTTGGATGAATTTGTCATGAATCAAGTTGCTGTGCTGCCTTCAGAAGCTTTTTTGCAGGCCTATGAAACAGGCTATGAACTAATGCTCGAACTCCAGACCCGACCACCAGAAAGCTTGTCAATTGAAGATCTTGAAGCTGTGGGCCAACATCTGGTCCAAGCGATCGAGATCGACCCAAGTGTTGTTCAGCCTTATGTCTTGCTGGCCAGCATTTTTCTGGTAGCGGGTAACCGCCAGATGGCAGAAAAATACATCAGCTTAGCTGAAGAAATCTGGCCAGATTTTCCTAAATTGCTTGAGCTCAAAGAGCATATGATGACGCCCCCTAGCTTGCTGCGTCAAAAGAACAAACAAGCCCGTGCTGGCGGCATTTTACCTGTGTCTTCGATTCAGCGCTTACGGCCAATGAATGAGACAAAGCCCGCTCAAAGCAGCAGCGATCTCTTTCGCTTTCCAGATAAATAAACCCCATAAATCGGCCCAATAAACTTTACCCCTGCTTTTTAACTTCAGCTTTTAAAAACCCATCAAATCAAGCGCAGATGTTTAGGAGGATTTAGCATGATTTCACCCCGTCCAATTGGTACTTCACCCGTTTCGCCCCCAATCCCAACACAGGCCCCTGCTCAGCCTGCTCAAAAAAATCAGGCAGCTGCTGCTGAAAGCACCCAGACAAATCAAACCAACAGCACAGCCCCAGCAGAAGAGCATCATGAAGCCGCAGGCGCTTCACATGATGATCATGGCGCAAAAGAAGCTCACGGTGAACATCACGGTGGGGTCAAACCTCTGGTTGAACTCAGCCAGACAACGCGATTTAATCCGACAGACCTCCAGCTTGGCCTGCGTGCCGGCATCCAGGGACACTTTGGTAAAACCGGTCATTTTGAAGCTTTTGGCACTGGTCGTGTCTTTGGCAATCATGGCCAGACCAACACTGGTTTAGGCGTCGGCGTTCACGGTGAATATGTCTTTGGCAGCGGCTTTTTAACCCAGGCACATGCAGGAGTTGAACGGGTCAGCGATGGCCATCATGCCAGTCTTGATTTTCACAGCGAAGGACGGGCAGGCTGGCAGTTTAAACCCGGCGAAACCAAAATTAATCTGGGCGCAGGCGGCGGGGTTGCGGCCCATGGCGGTCACGGCGTCACCCCGTTTTTATCGGGTGGCGTAGAGGCTGAATTCCGTCAGAATCACAGCGTCCGCCCCTTTTTAAAAGGGGATGTTCAGGTTGATAGCCATGGTGCTTTGCCTCAGTTAACCTTAGGCTTCCGCTTCCGCTAAAAGTTAAAAATAGTCACAGCAAAGGGCCCCGGTTAGATTAACCGGAGCCCTTTGTTTAACTAGCTTATTTAATTACAATCCCAGGCAATTTAACCAACAGAGTTGGCAGGATCTTTGCCGTAGGTATATTCAGTTTCAATCTGGCCATTGGCTTTATGGACAATCAACTGGCTCAGAGGATGAGATTTAGCGATTGTACGACCAGCTTCAACAGCCTGTTCTTTGGTGCGGAAGCTGCTGATGGGGGCTGTGGCGCTCTGAGCTTTAACGTGCCAGAGACCCTGACGGCTATCAGGTACAACATGGAACACCACACGCTTAGAAGGGGCAGCCATCTGAGCGGCTTGGCTGTTCTGGGCACGCATAGCCATCGGCATCATGGCGTTGGTGGGGACGGCCTGGTTGCCACAAGCAGTCAGAGCAGCAAAAGTAACGGTGGTGAGGAGGATTTGAAGAGCTTTCATAGTCGGTTGGACTCCGGCAAGGGCCTGCTTGAGCGCTGGCAATTAACTTGCGATTAACCTTAATTAATCTTATCTTAACACTCACATAACACTCTGTCTAGACCCCAGAACTGGGCTATTTGGATCAAAAACAGCCAAACTTCTGAATTAAGCGCTTTGGCTTCAACGACTCAGTATTAGCCATCAAAATAAAAAAATTAGCTGTTAACCATTAAAGGAGGTTGTTTAAGCAGCCGCGCAATTTCAATGATCTGATTGGGATCGTTATAGCTCAGCTGCGCACAGGCGCCAGTTGGCACATGATAATCCTCAAAGGGCAGCAGTCTGGCAATAATATGCAGGCCTTTAAACATCTGCTTACGGGCATCGCTGTCGCGAATCAGAACTTGTGAGCCATCCAGCAAATCCTGTAAAAGCACACTGTCGGTGCCCTGATGCTCAACAATCTGATAAGCGCTAAATAAATAGTGCTTAAAGTTCTGATACACCCGCAGCTGGTAGCCCTGTAGCTGGGTGCGGTAAGTGGCCATAAAGCGGTCTAAGGGCGTCTGGCCATCAATGTAAGTCTCAAAGATCAGCGCATCGACAAAAAAGGGCATCAGCTCAATATCTGGAGGCAGCGCAGCCCGGTTATAGCGCTCTGCAATTCGGCGCAAATAACGGGCATAGTGAGGATCGTAGATAAACTCAGTGAGCTTAGTGAAATAACCCAGCGGGCTTTCGTCCTCAAGCTCAAGCCGTTTAGGAGCAGGTGGATTTGTCATAGAACCCTCCATAGCAAAACAGCCGCCCCTGAGGGCGGCTGTGATGTAAAAGTTGCGGTGACAGGACTCGAACCTATGACCTTCGGGTTATGAGCCCGACGAGCTACCAACTGCTCCACACCGCGTCGTTCAATAATTTCATTTTACCGAATGCCCACCTTGGCCACAACCACATACAAAACTTCGTTTTGCTGTTTTGGATGATGAGTGATAGGTGGTAGGTTTAAAACCGAGATAAATACTTGTTTTCAGGCAACTGAAAAAATATTTTATTTTTTCTTAAACTCAAAACACACCACCCATAACTCATCGGGCAAAAATTACCCCGCCGGACTTTGTCCGGCTAAATCACCAACTGAATCAGATCGCGATCTAGCAAAGGCAGGGCTTCATGAACTTTTTTGCGAAGCTCTTCTGGGGCACCCGGCAACATTTCAATCTGGCGCAGCAAATCAATTAACTGGCGCATGGCACGCACCACATCGCCGTCCGTCATCTCAGTGAACTTAAACAGCGTTGACCATTTAGCGCCATTGCCCCAGAGGACAACTAAAGGCGCAAAGTCAAATTCAACCGTAATTGGGAGTCGGATATTTTCTTCTTCTTGCACATAGCGCAAATCATCTGCGATATACAGAATGTCTTTAAAGAACTGTCTGACTTTTTTAGAACAGGCGCTTAAGTCATGCTGCATATAGCGTCGGGGCTCAAAGACCATCGTGGATAAAATTGCCGCAATTTCAATGGGCGTAAAGTCGTTATAGTCCAGACTTTCGATCACCAGTGAGATCAGCAAATCGTTTTGAGCACGAATATGGCCTGTCATCTCACCGCGTGAAGTAATAATCCAGCGATTGCGATCAGGTTTAAGGCGTCCAAAGTATTGCAACACCCGCGTCAGAGCATCAAATTCTTTTAAATAGATCTCTTGTTGGCGCTTGAGCTGTTTGGTTAGCCCTTTAATCTGGGTGCGCAGATGGCGCCCAATACTTTTGGCTTCAGCTGAGCGCTGAATTTTGTCCAAATCATGCTTTTTCTTTTCCATCAGCAAGTTCAGATTGATCATCTCTTTATTGCTGAGATACTGACCAAAGCTGCGCTGCAGAACCTGGCGCACTTCTTTGCGCTCAGCGTGACGCAAGAGATTTAAGACCATATTGTAAGAAAGCGTAAAATGGCTGGCAATTGGGTCAAACTCACCCTGGATCAGCTCAACCGCCTGATAAGGGGACTGATACATACTGCCAATAATCACACAGAAGCCTTCTTTATCCATGCCCCGTCGGCCAGCTCGTCCGGTCATCTGGGTAAACTCATTAACCGTCAGCACCCGATGGCCCACATCTGTTCGTTTGGACATCGATGAAATCACGGTCGTGCGTGCAGGCATATTAATCCCTGCCGCTAAGGTCTCAGTTGCAAAGACAACTTTGACCAGATTGCGCTGAAACAAAATCTCAACTAGATGGCGCAACACGGGGACTAAGCCCGCGTGATGAGCTGCCAGCCCCATGGGCAGACCAAGCAAGAGATTCTCAGTTGAGGGGCCGGTTTCACGCAAACTGGGATGTTCTTGTAAAAGCTGATTGACGGCCTGTTTGATCTGTTTTTTTTCGTCAGCTGTTGTCAGGTCCATACCTGAATCCAGGCAGGCGCTTAAAGATTCATCACAGTTTTTGCGCGAAAAAATAAAATAAATCGCAGGCAGCATGTCTTTGGCTTTAAGCGCCTCAATCACTCGTCCTTCAGAGATCAAAGCGGGTTTAGGCCGTGAAGACTTTTTACCCTGACGCCGATCTTTATGCAGCTGCTTTTTATCTTCTTTTTGTTTGGCCGCAAGCTTTTCGAGCTTATCGTTAAGCTTGCCTTTTTTATTAAAGATGTCGTAGAGCTTATCATTGGCAAAGTAAAAATGCGCCAAGGGCACAGGCCGCTCAAGATGTTCAATCACACGCATCTCGTTATGAATCGACGAAATCCAGTTGGCGAGCTCTTCGGCATTGGCAATGGTCGCCGACAGCGCCACTAAACAGAGATGAGAAGGGGCATGAATAATAATTTCTTCCCAGACCGTGCCGCGATCCATGTCGTTCATATAGTGGCATTCATCAATGACCACATAGAGCACCGAATCCAGCCGCTGGGGATTTTGGTAGAGAATATTCCGCAGAATCTCAGTGGTCATGACCACAACATCTGCATTCGGATTAATCGCCAAATCACCGGTTACTAAGCCAACCCGATCTTCCGGGTAGTGCTCAAGCAAATCACGATATTTTTGATTGCTCAGCGCTTTAAGCGGGGTGGTGTAAATAACCTGAAGGCGTCGATCCAGAGCATCAAAGATCGCAAATTCAGCAACAATTGTTTTGCCAGAGCCTGTCGGAGCGGTCACCAGGACCGAACGCCCATCTAGCAGCGATTCAGCTGCTTCGATCTGAAAAGTGTCAAGAGGAAAATCGTAACGCCCTTTAAAGCGTTCGATGATATCAGGTTCAGTCATAGTGCCGCGTTGTTCCGTTGTTTGA